>JBKPSD010000013.1:0-7351 GCA_046734935.1 Nitrospirota bacterium | reverse complement strand
TCTGGGCAACGGAGGCGGGTGGAGGGCTGGCGGCCGGTGGCTCCGGCTTTTTCGCCGTGACAACGGATGGCTGCGTTTTCATGATTTTGGCGAGCAGCTTTGCGCCCTCACCGGAGTGGGTGCTGTTCGGATATTTCTCGGCCAGGAGCGTCAGCTTCTCGCTGGCCCAATCATCCGCCCCCAAGTCGTGATAGCTCATGGCCAAAAAATACAGCGCATCGGGGGCGACGGACTTGTCGGGATAGATTTTCATGATCTCGTCGAAGCGATGCGCGGCCGCCAGATAAGACCCGCGCCGATAGTAGAACTGTCCGACGAACAAATGCATCTGGGCGAGCAGATCGTGGCATTCCTGCAGCTTCTCGACGGCCTGACCATCGTATCGGCTTGCCGGATAGTCTCGCCGGAGCCGCTCGAATGAATCGATCGCCTTTTGGATCGGTTCGGGATCCCGGTCAATCCCTTTGGCGCGTTTCATCTGGCTTTCACCGATGCGGAAGGCCGCATAGGAGGCGAGCATGTGATTGCGGTGGAGATCGAGGAAGTGATTGTATTCGACGATGGCCTCGGCGAATTCCTCCTTCTCGAAGAAGGCCTCGCCGCGCTTCATGATGACGTTCGGGTCGTAATTTTTCTCGATTGTGTCGCCCAGGAAGATCGACTCGTCGGTTCCGCTCAAGGCTTTTTTGGATGTAGGATCGCCCTTGGGCGCGCTTGAGCAAGCCAACAGGCAACTAAGTGCAGCCACGCCCATCGCAAACGTCAGGCAGCGACGCCGCCGAGATACCGCTCGTAACTGGTTGACGTAGAACATATCCGAGTTCAAAGCTAGCAGGAGAGCAGGACAAATGCAATCTTTCACATGCTCGGGTTGACCCCCAGAGGCGCGAGACCTATAATCCCGCGCGTTCGGTGCAACCCATTGGCATTTCAGCGATGATCCGATCGAGAATAATCGGTACCGGTTCCTATCTCCCCGAACGGGTGGTTACCAATCGGGAAGTCGGCGCAGCCTTTGGGGTCGACGCAGATACGATTTTTCACCTTACCGGTATCAATGAGCGGCGTTGGGCGAACACCGAACAGGCTTCATCCGATCTCGCCGTCGAGGCATCCCGTTCGGCTTTGCATGCGGCCGGAATTCAATCGAACGCTGTTCAGGCCATTGTGGTCTCCACCACGTCACCGGACATGGCCTTTCCATCGACGGCCTGCCACCTTCAGCGGAAGTTGGCATGCCCCGGCGTGGCTGCGTTCGACGTGTCGGCGTCCTGTTCCGGGTTCTTGTACGGCCTTTCCATGGCTGATGCCATGATCCGAAGCGGGCAAATCACGACTTGTTTGGTGGCCGCCGCCGAAGTTAAGTCTCGCACGCTCGATTCACATGACCTAGACACAGGGTTATTGTTCGGCGACGGCGCCGGTGCGATCGTTGTGCAGGGAGAACGGGCAGACGGTCAGCCGAGCCGGGGGGTACTCGGGATTCGGTTGAATGCCGACGGCGCTCGCCACGATTTGATCAGGATTCACTCCGGTGGCTCCCGTTGGCCAATGACGGAAGAGAGGCTGGAGGCCAAGGACCATTTGTTGCGCATGAAAGGCGCGCCGCTGTTTCGGTTGGCGGTCAAGCGTTTGGAACAAACCCTGCGGGACACCCTCAAGGAGTTCGGGATAGAACTGCGGGACATCGCCCAATTTATCGTTCATCAGGCGAATGGAAGGATCCTTTCGCAGCTCGCGACACGTTTGGCGGTTTCCCCCGACCGGATCTGCTCCGTCATTCAACGGTTCGGGAACACCTCGTCCGCCTCGCTGCCCATTGCCCTCGACCATGCGGTTCGTAACGACAAGTTGCACCCACAAGACCTCGTACTGCTCGGAAGCTTCGGCGGCGGACTGACCTGGGCTTCGGGGGTCATCCGATGGTAACCATGGATGCGCATCGTACATGTGATCGGCCCTGCTGCGGTCCGTAGAGAGGGAAAACGATGTTCGGGTTGATTCCTAAAGAAGAAGCTTTCTTCGAACTATTCAAAAGTGCGGCACACAACATGATCGAGGGCTGCCGCCTTTTGAAGGAGATGATGGATAGCTACCAATCTATGGTGGAACAGGCCAAGCGCATCAAAGAAGTGGAGCATATCGGCGACGGAATCACCCATGACATCGCCCGCCGTCTCAACCAGACCTTCATCACTCCGATCGACCGGGAAGACATTCACGACTTGGCCAGCGCGTTGGACGACATTTTGGATGTCGCGGAGGCGATCGCTGACCGCTTCGTGTTGTACAAGATCAACAAACCGACGGAGCGTGCCGCCAAGCTTGCTGACGTGTTGTATCAGGCATCCGCCGCGGTGGGGGCCGGCGTTGACCGCCTTGGATTGGCGCATCCCGACATCAAAGAATGCAGCGTGCAAGTCAACAGCCTTGAGAACGAGGCCGACCGCATCTCTCGTGACGCCATCTCCGAGCTGTTCGAAAAGGAAACCGATCCCATGGCGGTCATTAAGTGGAAAGAGATTTACGAGGGTTTCGAAGCCGGCACCGACCGCTGTGAAGACGTGGCCAACATTCTCGAGCGCATCGCGCTGAAACACTACTGACAGCATTGGAGAGAAATCTGCATGAGTGACACACTGTGAGACTCGTGAACGCATGGATGTGCCACCTGCCCCTCGTGGCTGCTTTATTGCTCACTGACCATGACGCTCCATCGAGCGCCGCCGGCCATGCCTGAACTCACCGGAATGCTCTTTGTGGTCGTTGTGCTGGCGTTGCTGTTTGATTTTTCGAACGGGTGGCATGACAGCGCAAATGCCATCGCCACTGTCGTCTCCACGCGTGTGATCAGTCCATTCGTCGCCGTCGTCGGCGCCGGGCTGCTGAATGTGGCGGGCGCCTTCATGTCGACGGCGGTGGCGAAGATGGTGGGTTCGGGGATCGTCGATCCGGCCGGCGTGACACAGCACATGGTGGCTGCAGCATTGGCCGGCGCCATTTGTTGGAACCTCTTTACGCTGCTGTTGGGATTGCCCACGAGTTCCTCGCATGCGCTCATCGGCGGAATGGTCGGTGCTGCCGTGACGCACGGCGGATGGGAAACCGTGAAATTGGCGGGCCTCCGGTCTGTCCTCGAAGCCATGGTGCTTTCGCCGTTCTTCGGCTTTGCCATCGGGCTGGCCTTGATGGTGGCGATCAGCTGGCTGTTCTTCCGCGTCAACCGTGCAGTGGCGACCCGTCTCTTCAAAAGGTTGCAGCTGATTTCCGCCTGTTTCATGGCCTTCAGCCATGGCGCCAACGACGCACAAAAAGCGATGGGGATTATTACGCTGGCGCTGCTCTCGGCTGGCCAGATACCTTCCGCCGAGGTGCCGTCGTGGGTGATCGGCGCCTGTGCGGTGGCGATGGGCTTGGGAACCGCCGTGGGGGGGTGGCGCATCGTGCGTACGCTCGGCATGAACATCGTCAAGCTCGAGCCCGTGCACGGCTTCGCCGCGGAGACGGGCGCCGCGACCGTGCTGATGTTTACGGCCCATATCGGTCTGCCGGTCAGCACGACTCATACCATCACCTCGTCGGTGATGGGCGTCGGCGCGATCAAACGGGTGTCGGCCGTGCGGTGGGGCGTGACGCGGAGAATACTCTACGCATGGCTGTTTACCTTGCCGGGTGCGGGGATTCTCTCCACGCTTATTTACCTGATTATATCGGTCTTCGTTTAACCGCGGCCTTCCGGTTCTGCGGGCAGCCGCACCACGAAGCGGCTGCCGTTGGGCACATGGCCTTCCACCCGGATCTGTCCGCCATGTCCCTCAACGATGTGCTTCACGATGGCCAGGCCGAGCCCGGTGCCTCCCAGCTCCCGTGAGCGTGCCTTGTCCACGCGGTAGAACCGCTCGAACACCCTGGGTCGATCTTTCTCCGGAATGCCGATGCCGGTATCGGTCACGACGAGCTCGACGCCGTCGCGCGGACCATCGGCCGGGCGGCCGGTGCCGCACGGAATCCTTCGCGCCGACACGGTGATCGTTCCTCTTTCGGGCGTGTACTTGATCGCATTGTCGAGGAGATTGGCGAGGACTTGTACCAGCCGCTCCTGATCGCCGTTGATGAGCGGCAAGTCTGCCTCGACCTCCGCTCGAAGTTGATGCTGCTTCTTGTCTGCCAGCGGCTTGATCATGGCGATGGTGCGATCGACGACTGAGTCGATGTGCAGCGGCTCCTGCTTGAATTGGACTTGTCCCGATTCGATTTTCGAAAGTTGCAGGAGGTCTTCGAGAATCAAATTGAGGCGGTCGCTTTGCTTCAAAATGATGTCGAGAAATCGCACGGTCGTGTCGGGGTCGTCCCTGCCGCCGTCGAGCAGCGCCTCGACATATCCCTTGATCGATGTCAGCGGGGTGCGCAGCTCATGCGATACGTTCGCCACGAAATCTTTCCTGATGTGTTCCAGCCGCCGCAATTCGGTGATGTCGTGAAACACGAGAACCGCGCAGGCTTCGTTGTCCTGCTCGCCGCCTGCCACCGACGCTTCTACGTTGAGACAGCGCCCGTTGCTCAAAACGATTTCGCCTTCCTGTCCGGCTCTGGCGGAGAGCACGGCGGTGACGAGTTGGTTTAATTTGGGATGAGAAAACACGTCGGACGACTGACGCCCCCGCGCCTCCGCTCTGGTGACCCCGAACATCCGCTCCCATGCGGGGTTCACTTGCAGGATACGTTCTTTCGGGTCCAGCACCATCACGCCTTCCACCATCGAGGTGAGCATAGCCAAGAGCTGAGCGCGGTCTTCGGAGAGTTCTTCGATCTTCGTCCGGAGTTCTTCCGTCATGTGATTCAACGTGTCGGCCAACAGGCCGACCTCGTCGCGTGCCGGCGTTTCAACGTGAACGCCGAGATTGCCTGCCGCGAGTTGGCGGGCGGCGGTCGCCATGTCGGAAAGCGGCTTGGTCAGGCTTCCCGCGAGCCAGATGCTCAAGGCGACCGCGAACAGGAACGCGCTGCCGAAGGCGAGGGTTAGATTCCGTTTCAGCGTGGAAAGCTCCTGCTCCAGCGCCGTCATCGGCAGGCCCAGGCGCAGAAAGAGATCCGTCGGCTGGTCGGCCGCTTTGCTCAGGCGAACGGCACGATACAGCGTCCGGTCGCCGGTTGTATGGCTGGCACGAATGTCCGTGCCCGCCCCGGTCGCGATGGCCTGGACGATTTCGGGCCGCGTCCGATGATTCTCGATGCCCGCCAGATCATCGTCAGGGACGGCGCTGTCGGCCAGCACCCGGCCGGAGCCGTCCACGAGCGTCACCCGCGCATGTGCGCGCTCGCTCAACTCCCGAACGATGGCTTGCAGATGCGCCGTCGCTGGCATCGAGGCAGAGGCCGCCAGCAGCGGCCGCAAATCGAAAGCAATGAGATTGGTGGAAACTTCAAGTGCCCGTCCGGACTGGACCAGTTCCTGCTCGGCGAGCGAACGCGCCGCAAGCAGGCCGGCGATCACGAATCCGCAGAGCAGAGCGAACAGGATGGCTAGGGCGACTTTCCAGCGGATCGACAGCGTCATGACTCACGCGCGGTGCATGTGCCGCGCGATCACTCTTCTTTCAGTTTGTAGCCGAGAGACTTCACCGACTGGATCGCGTCGTCGAGCAAGGGAATTTTTTGCTTCAGCCTTCGCACATGGACATCCACGGTACGCGTCGTTCCGAAATAGTCGTATCCCCATACCTGGTTGAGCAGCACTTCCCTGGTTAGGACCCGACCGGGATGGCGCAGCAGGTGCTCGAGGAGGCCGAATTCCTTCGCGGTCAGGGGGACGTCCTTCCCCTGCACCGTCACTTCGTGTCTGTTCAAATCCATTGAGAGCTTGCCATACTGATACGACGTCTGGGTGTCCTGCCGGCTGCGGTCGACACGGCGCAAGAGTGCTTTCACCCTGGCGACGAGGGCCTTCGGACTGAACGGCTTGGTCACGTAATCATCGGCGCCGAGCTCGAGACCGATGACCTGGTCCGTTTCTTCGGCTTTGGCCGTCAACATAATGATCGGCAGCATCGCCGTTTCCTGGGCGGACCGCAGACGTTTGCAGACTTCAAGGCCGTCGATTTCAGGCAGCATCAAATCAAGGACGATCAGATCCGGCTTGTGTTGTTTCGCACTGTCCAGCCCTTCGCTCCCCGTGGCCGCGGTGACCGTACGGTAGCCTTCCTTTTCCAGATAGAGCTTGACCAACTGGAGAATATCGCGCTCGTCTTCGATGATGAGGATTTTCTTGGGGGCGGCACTGGCCATGAAAGGTGAGACCAGGGTACGGGGCAAGGGAGGCACTGTCAAGCACATAGGCGGTTGAAAAACCTAGGGTACCGGCCCGGCAGGGGAGGCTATTCTGTTGACGAAGCCTGACGAACTCACGTAAGGTGGAGGTCTTCTGTGTGAAAGGGAGGTCCATGAAGATTTATCTCGCAAACCCTCGTGGCTTCTGCGCCGGCGTCGACCGGGCGATTGACATCGTCGATCTCTCGCTCAAGAAGTACGGCGCGCCGATTTATGTCCGCCATGAAATCGTCCATAGCCGCCACGTCGTCAATTCATTGCGCCAGAAAGGCGCGGTCTTCGTGGAAGAGCTAAACGAGGTCCCGGAGGGCTCGGTGGTCATTTTCAGCGCACATGGCGTCGCCAAGGCCGTCTGGGACGAGGCCAACCGCCGCCGGCTGCACGTCATCGATGCGACCTGTCCGCTGGTCATCAAAGTGCACAACGAAGTAAACCGCGATTACACGCAGGGCTATGAATTGATTCTCATCGGGCATGCCGGCCACCCTGAAGTGATCGGGACATTAGGCCAGGTGCCCGACAAGTTCCATCTCGTGTCTTCTGTCGAAGACGTCGAACAACTGCATGTCGAAAAGAGCACCAACCTGTCCTATGTGACGCAGACGACCCTCAGCGTCGACGAATGCCGGGACATCGTCGGCGCGCTGCACCGGCGGTTTCCTCACATCAAGGGTCCGCATCAGGAAGATATCTGTTACGCGACGCAAAACCGTCAAAACGCCGTGAAGGAGCTCTCGAAGCTCGTTGATGTCATTCTTGTAATCGGCTCACCGAACAGCTCCAACTCCAACCGTCTCCGCGAATTGGGAGAACATTGCGGCATCGACTCGTATTTGATCGATTCGGCGGCGGACATCGACCCCGCCTGGCTCAAAGATGTCACGGCCATTGGCATCACTGCGGGAGCGTCGGCGCCTGAAGTGCTCGTCGAAGAAGTCGTGACCTATTTGAAGACGTACGGCACGGCGGAAGTTGAAGACCTTACGGTGATTGAGGAAGATGTCGAGTTTCTGCTTCCTAAGGA
>JBKPSD010000012.1:0-18021 GCA_046734935.1 Nitrospirota bacterium | reverse complement strand
TGAGCGGTCCCCGCATCCGCCCCGATCAGCGGCCGCTGATCTGGATGCACGCGGTATCGTTCGGCGAGGTCGTGGCCATCGCACCGCTCGTTCGCGAGCTGCATCGCCGGCATCCCGACCACCGCTTCGCGGTGTCCACGGCCACGGAAACCGGACGCGATGCGGTCGAACAGCGTTTGGCGGGCATCGCCGAGCACCTGTATGCTCCCCTCGATTTTCCGTGGGCCGTCGCGCGCACGATCGACCGGCTGCGGCCGGTGCTGTATGTCTTCATTGAAACCGAGCTCTGGCCGAATCTGCTGGGGCAGTTGGCCCGTCGAGGCGTGCCGGCGGTCATGATCAACGGGCGACTTTCGACTCGTTCCTATGCCCGGCAGCGGCGGGCGCCGGTGCGATGGCTGTATGGGCGCATCCTGCGTTCCTTGCGGCTCTGCCTGATGCAATCCGATCGCGATGCCGAGCGCATCATTTCCCTGGGCGCGGACCCGAATGCGGTGTACCGGACGGGCAACATCAAATTCGATCAGCCGTTGCCGCTTTCCGATCGGATGGTCAGAAGGACGGAACTCGGCCTCGCCGAAGGCGCCCCGCTGTTGGTCGCCGGCAGTACGCACGCCGTCGAAGAGGAGATCGTGGTCGATGCCTATCGACTCGCGCTCACACGGCATCCCACGGCGCAGTTACTGCTGGCGCCCCGCCACATCGAGCGGGCGGATGCCGTCGAAGCGATGGTGCGTGAGCGGGGCCTGACGGTGCGGCGGCGAAGCCAACGCGGCGAGGGGGAGCATCTTGCCGCGCCCAGAACACAGGTCGTCGTTCTCGACTCCCGTGGAGAGCTGGCGGGAATCTACCGCGAAGCGACTGTGGCCTTCGTGGGCGGGACTCTCGTCCCGATCGGCGGGCATAATTTATTGGAGCCGGCGTTCTGGGCCAAGCCGGTCCTCTTCGGTCCCTACACCGACCATTGCGTGGAGATCGCGAACCTCTTCGAACAAGCCGGCGGCGGCCGCCGTGTGAACACGGCCGAGGAACTGAACGCAGAGGTGATTCGTCTCTTCGATCACCATGACGAATGCGTCCGTATGGGGCAAGCGGCGCAGTTGATGGTTCGGGAGAACCAGGGAGCACTCAAAGCCACCATCGAAGCCATCGAGGGGCAACTGGCTTCCGACACCAGCCGCCCTCCGTTGCGTTCGCCCGACGCGTTTCCGCTCATGGCAGGACGATAACGACACGGTGCTGAATCCCGGACAGAGAGCGGCGTGGTGGCTTTCTTGGGCTGCCCTTCCGTACGCCCTCGGCGCGCGGCTCCGCGCCTACGGATATCAGCGAGGGTGGTTGGCGCAACGACGGCTTCCTGTGCCGGTGATCAGCGTCGGAAATCTCACGGTGGGCGGAACGGGAAAGACGCCGATCGTGATTGAAGTCACTCAATGGTTGCTCGCAGCGGGAAGGCGGGTGGCGGTGCTCAGCCGCGGCTACCGGCGAAGCAGCGGCGGCTCTCTACTGCTCGTGTCCGATGGTGCACGACTCCTTGCCAGCCAGGACGAAGCCGGAGACGAGCCGTCCCTGATCGCGCGCCGGTGCCGCGGGGCTGTCGTGGCGGTGGGGGCGGACCGGTACCGGTTGGGCCGGTGGGTCCTCGACAGCTCTGAAGTGGATTGCTTCGTGCTCGATGACGGATTTCAGCACATGGGACTGCATCGCGACGTGAATCTGTTACTGCTCGATGCGACGGACACGGACGGATTGACGCAAGTCCTGCCGGCAGGCCGACTGCGCGAGCCAATGAGCGCCGCCGAACGTGCCACGGCTGTCGTCGTGACACGGGCTGAACGAGCGACTCAAGTGGAAGCGGTCATGACGCGGCTGCGGTCGGCGATCCGTCGGCTCCCAGTCACGGCACAAGCGGTGTTCACACCTATGGAGATTGTGTCAGTCACGACCGACGCGGCACGCGCGAGCGAGTGGTGCCGGGGAAAAAGCGCGTTGCTCGTCAGCGGGCTGGGGCATCCCGCTTCATTCCGGGTAACGGCCGAGGAGCTGGGCCTCACCGTGCTCGACGCGGTGGTCTATCCGGACCACCATCGATACACTCTGCATGACATCAACCGGCTGCGGAAGCGGGCCGCCGAGCTGAAGGCGGAAGTGCTGTTAACCACTGAAAAGGACGCGGGAAAGATTCAGCCGTATCTCACCCAGCATGACGACGAGCGCTGGTGGGCCGTCCGGCTTAGCGTCGACTGGCGGGCGGGCGAAGCCGATTTACGGAAGATGATCATAGAAGTGCAACCCTCCGTCGTGAGGAGGGCCGGTGCGTAAGGGACTGGTTCAGCACATTCTCGTGCGGGGACCGAACTGGCTCGGCGATGCCGTGATGTGCGAGCCGGCCCTGAGAGGTTTGCGGCGGCTGTTTCCTCAGGCCTCGATCACATTGTTGGTGAAACCCGCCGTCGCAGGACTCTTCCAATCGCATCCCGCCGTCGATCGGGTCTTCCTGTATGACGACAAAGGCCGCCACGCTGGCCTGGCGGGGAAATGGCGGTTGGCCGCCGACTTGCGCCGGGAGGCCTTTGATTTGGCTGTGCTGTTCCAGAACGCGTTCGAAGCGGCGCTCCTCACGGCGTTGGCCGGCATCCGACGGCGGTACGGATACGCCACGGACGGTCGGGGCCTGCTGCTGTCCGACCCGGTTGCCCCGCCCAATCGCCGATCGCCTGTTCATCAGGTCGAATACTACTGGAATCTGCTCAAGCCGCTCGGCCTGACCGGGGATCCTGTCCGCCCTGAATTGTTCGTTTCGGCCGAAGAGGAAAGGCGGATGGCGGAACGATTGGCTCAAACGGGCATTACGGCGGAGGATGTGGTGATCGGCGTCAATCCCGGTTCGACCTATGGCGGTGCAAAACGCTGGCTCCCCGACCGGTTCGCCGAATCCGCGCAACGCTTGTGCGTCTCCCTTTCCGCGTCCGGCCGCCAGCCGGCAGTCATGCTCATCGGCGCCCGAGGCGAGGAAGCGTTGGGACAGGACATCGCCTCGCGTCTGAGCGTCCGGACCGCGGTGCTGTCGGGCGCAACCACCATCCGAGAGTTGATGGCCGCCATCAACCGGTGTCACGTGCTGCTCACGAACGATACGGGGCCAATGCATATCGCCGCCGCGTTTGGAGTGCCGGTGGTGGCAATTTTCGGGCCGACCGATTGGCGAACGACGTCGCCGTATGGTGGGGAGCATGCGCTGCTCCGGCATCCCGTCGACTGCGCGCCCTGCATGTTGAGGGAGTGTCCCATCGATCACCGCTGTATGACAGGCGTGACCGTCCAGCAGGTCAGCGAGGCGGGTTTGTCGATTCTCTCCCGCCGCTCGAATCCGTCATCCGGAGACGAGACTGAGAGCCGAACACAGAGAAGATCCATCGATCCGGCCCGGATGCTGGAGGGATACACGATTTTCCTGGATCGTGATGGGACGCTGAATGAGGATCCCGGCTACTTACGATCGGCGTCGGATTTGAAGCTGCTTCCCGGCGTGGGCGCCTCGCTGGCCCGCCTGAAGTCGGCCGGCGCCCGGTTGGTGGTGATCACGAATCAGTCAGGCGTCGGGCGCGGCTATCTGACGCTCAAGGACCTTGAAGCGATTCATGCCAGGCTCGAGGGCTTGCTCGAGCAGCGTGACGCCGCACTCGATGCGATCTATTTCTGTCCGCACCATCCGGATGCCGGCTGCCGGTGTCGTAAGCCGGCGACGGGCATGGTCGATCGCGCGGTATCCGAATTACAAGTCGATCTGAAGAAGGCGTATCTGATCGGCGATCACGCCAGTGACATCCAACTGGCCAAGGCAGTCGCCGTGACATCGATTCTCGTCACGAGCGGAGAAGTGGACGACCAGGCATTGAATATGTTACGGGCTGCGGGGGCCATGCCGAACGCGGTCGTCCCGTCGATGGTCGAAGCGACGGAGTGGATTCTTCAGGACGCGGCATCGCAGTCATCCAAGACGGCAGCAGCCAATACCGGTCAACGCTAGAGGTGCCTTTCTTGTCCCGAGACAGCGTTTCGTGAATATCTTCATTGCGGAATCGAGCACCGCCATCGGCGGGCAGGAGCTGGCCATTCTCCTGCACGCAGAAGGCCTCTCGAAGCGCGGCCATCAGCTGCGTCTGATTCTCGAGCCGCATAGTCCGATCGCACGAATGGCGATGGACAAGCAGCTTCCGGTCACTCTCCTGAGCATGCGGAAATCCCGCTATCCTCAGGCCATTGTGTCCCTGCGCGCCTTGATCGCCGATCACCGCCCCGCCATCCTTCAGGTCAACAGCTCGCGCGACAGCTGGATCGGTGCCGTCGCCGTCCGACTGGTCCGTCCCAGGCCCAGACTGCTGCGGATGAGGCATATCTCCGCCCCCTTGAACCGAAATTGGATGACACGTCTGCTCTATCGCCGTCTGTTCGACATGGTGGTGGTGACCGGAGGCGACAAGACCAAGCGGGAACTCGTGGAACGGGACGGCCTCGCTCCCGATCGGGTCGAAGCCTTTCCCATCGGTCTGGACGTCAACTATTTTCGGCCGGCGGCGCCGGAGCATGACCTTCGTCTGGAACTCGGTTTGCCGAAGGAACACTTGCTCGTCGGCCTGATTTCGTATCTGCGGTCGTACAAGGGACATGAATATTTCATCGAGGCGGCCGGGATGCTTGCGGGTCGCCGGAGAGATGTGACGTTCGTCATCGTCGGCGAGGGTCCGGAAGAGGCGAAGATCCGCACACGCATCGAGCAACTCGGTTTGTCCGAAAGAATCCGGATGCTCGGCTTCCGCGAAGATCTGCTGAACGTCTTTCGCTCGTTCGACCTGTTTGCGATCCCCTCGGTCGAGGGCGACACGATTCCGCAAGTGTTGATGCAGGCGCTGGCCATTGGCCTGCCGGTCATTTCGACGACGGTCGGCTCGATCCCCGATGTGGTGATCGACGGAGAAACCGGGTTTGTCGTACCCCCACGGGACGCCGCGGCACTGGCTGACCGCATCGCCAGGCTGTTGGATGATGACGAACTCCGCTCACGAATGGGCGTGCAGGGCCGCTCGATGGTCGAGCGTCGTTACTCACTCGAACGCATGCTCGACCGGATGGAAGGCGTCTACGACCGTTTGATCCATGCACCGGGCTGAGGAGTCATGAGCACGGGAGGAGCGCAGTGGCCGATTGGACGGTGAGGCAGCGGATCATTTTCTGGTGGATGGTCTTCCTGACGATTCAGCAGGTCGAGCGGTGGTTTCTGCTGCCGGACGTGGTCCATGCCGAGCCGCCCGACATCGCGGTGCTCCTCGACGCGTTGGCGACGGGATTTCGCGCCGACTTGATCATGTCGACGATGGCCGTCCTCGGCGTCGCGCTCACCGCCGGCCTCCTGAGCGTCGTCTGGTGGGCGGCGATCGGACGGTCAGTCGGAACCGCATGGTCGCACACCTATGCCCGGCTGCTGACCGCGGCTGGTACCGTGACCGGTGTGCTCCTGGTCGTCCTGTTGCTGTTGGACATCGGTTACTATCGCTATAACCAGCAACGCCTGAACTTTGTCTTCTTTGAATACCTTGGAGACTTGCTGGTTCAATGGAAGGAGACCGGTGTCTTCGGCTCTCAAGCGGCGGGACAGACTGGTGCCGAGCTGGAGGAGGGCGGCAAGTGGGCCGGTCTCGTAGTGGGTTTTATGGTTTGCGAATCGGCAGCGATTCTGGCCTGGTCCCGCATCTTCGCGAGCCTGCGCCGCAGGTGGGCCCCGCTCACGTCAGGACGGGCCTTCCTGTCGAGTGTGTGCCTGCTTCTCGCGCTTGCGATCGGCTTGACGGGGTTCCACCCTCGCGGACCCGAGGCGATCCGCGCCGCGGACATCAGCAACGCCGCCTACTACACCCTCGCCCAGAATCCTGTCTTGTACGCGGGGGAGGGATTGAGGGCCGCCCTGGACGCACAATGGAAATCCGATCAGGGGCGTGTCTTCGATGAGATGCCGTTGACGGAAGCGATCCGAGCGACGCGGGACGTCATCGCACCGAACGCGGTGTTTCCCTACCCGGACTATCCTCTGGTCCACCAGACCACCGAGGCGTCCGGTCTCCGGCTCGCCCGGCCGGCCAATATTCTACTGATCTTCGTCGAAGCCCTGGACCGACGCTATTTGAACAAGACCGTCAGCGGCGTCCAAGTCACGCCCTTCCTGGACCGGCTGCGAAACGACAGTATCTACTTCGAGCATTTTTTTTCCAACGGCGTGCAAACGGCCAGAGGGCTGTTCTCCACCCTCTGCTCGTACTATCCCAGGCAGGGGACGGCGGCGATGAAGACGCATTACCTGCATGATTATGCCTGTCTTCCGTCAGTGCTGAGAGAGCGCGGTTATCGAACGGAGATGGTCATCGGATATGACCGCGACATCAATCGCCTGCACGTTTTCATGGCCAGAAACGGGTTGCATGCCTTATTCGACCGTACCTCGTTTCCGGCCAGAGCCGAAGAAATCGGCGCGTTCGCAGGGATTGGAAGACCCGACGGCGCCCTGCTGGATCTCATGAGGACAAGAGTGGAAGCGCTTCGCGCGGCGGCAAGCCCCTACTGTCTTGTGGCGATGACGATCGGCACGCATCATCCCTTCGCGATTCCCGCTTCAGCGGCGTCGCATCCGGACATCCGGGGCCTGCGGACGGATCCGGACGGCTACCTCGCCTCGCTGCGGTACGTCGATCTGGAGCTGGAGCGCGTCCTGACGTCGATGAAGCGCGACGGGCTCCTTAAAGACACTGTCGTCCTGATTCTCGGCGACCACGGCCGTCATGAGAAGGTCGGCCAGAGCGAATTCGAGAGACAGGCGGGCCATTTCATGACGCCGTTGTTCGTCTGGGTCGACGAGAGCCTGCGGACGCCAGGCAGCTATCAGCCTCGCACCGTGACCACGGTGTCGAGCCAGGTCGATATCCTGCCGACGATTCTTGGGCTCAACGGCGCAGCCCCGCGGCTGACTGCCTCGCTCGGGCGGGACTTGAGTTGCCTGTTGCAGTCCGATTGTGCGGAGGGGAACGTGGCATTTCTGAGCAGCGTCTATGACGACCTTATTGGATTGGCCGACGCCGACGGACTGTTGCTCTACTCGCTGCGAAGCCGCACCGTGCGCCGAGCGGATCTCGACTTGAACGAACCGGCGGTCGTCCTCGATCCGGAGAATCCGGCGGTTGCTCACCGGTACCGGCGGCTGTTGGCGCTGTACGTCGCTGCCAATACCATCCTCAATCAAAACAAGATCTGGTCATGGAAGGAGTTCGGATCAAAGCCATGACCGACCGCCCTGTTCCGTTGTCGGTCTATGTCATTGCCTACAACGATGAGCCCAACATGCGGCCGTGCCTGGCGTCGGTGGCCGGCTGGGCCCAGGAACTGATCGTCGTCGATTCGCACAGCACCGACCGCACGGCGGCGATCGCAGCTGAATTTACCGACAAGGTCTATCAGGTCCAGTTCACGGGGTTCGGCGCGCTTCGCAATCAAGCCGTAGCCTGCTGTTCGCATGAATGGATTTTCAGCCTGGATACCGATGAACGAATGACTCCCGGCTTGCAGGCGGAGATCCGGGCGCTGCTGGCGCAGCCCACGGCGGCAGACGCCTATTTCGTCCCGCGCAAAAACTATTTTCTCGGACGCTGGATCAAGCATTGCGGCTGGTATCCCGATTACCGCCAGCCTCAGCTCTTTCGCAAGAGCCGCTTTCGCTATCGCCAGGAACTCGTGCACGAAAGCTTCGATTGCGAGGGGACCCTCGGCTACCTTTCGCAGCCGGCGCTGCAATATCCGTTTCGGGACATCGACCATTACATTGCTAAGCAGGACCGGTACTCTGATCTCATGGCCCGGCGCATGGCGGACGAAGGAAGACGGTTCAAGCCGCAACACCTGGTGACGCATCCTCTCGGCGCCTTTCTCAAGATGTACGGCCTGCGCCGCGGCTTTCGGGACGGCATGCCGGGGTTGATTCTTTCCGGCCTCTATGGCTATTACACCTTCATGAAATACGCCAAGTTTTGGGAACTCACGCGTGGCGAGCCGTCGGACGACTGCGGGTCATGAGCAGGCGTGAACGGCGATGAAGGTCAGCGGATTCACCTTTTGCCGCAATGCGGTGAAATATGATTATCCAGTGGTGGAGTCGATCCGGTCCGCGCTGCCGTTGTGCGACGAATTCATCGTGAATGTCGGCCGGTGCGACGACGGCACGCTGGAGCTGATCGAATCGATCGGGGATCCGAAGATTAAGATCGTTGAGTCGGTGTGGGATGAATCATTGCGGAAGGACGGCCTGATCTATTCCCAGCAGACCAACATCGCGCTCAGCCACTGCAAAGGCGAATGGGCCTTCTACATTCAGGCCGATGAAGTGCTGCACGAAGACGATCTGCCTGCGCTGCAGCGGTCCATGGCCGAACACGGCCGTGATCCGATGATCAAAGGATTGCTATTCCGCTATCTCCATTTCATCGCGGACTACTGGTCGACCAATCCCTGGTTTTACCACAAGGCGGTTCGAATCATCCGCAACAACGGGGAAATCGAATCCTGCGGCGATGCCGTCGGCTTTCATTTCACGCGTACCCAACAGTATCTCCAGAGCGGTCCGAAGGAATGGCTGGCTCATTCCGGCGCGAGGATGTTTCATTACGGCTGGGTCAAAGATCCCAAGACCATGCTCGAGAAAAAGCGAGAGCAGGCGTCGGTGTATCATGGCTCCAATCTTCCGCCGGCCGCGGCCAAAGAGTTGAGCGGCGAGACCTTTCGATTCGAGGACTACGCCGTGCTGAAGGAGTTTTCGGGCAGCCATCCCGCCGTCATGCATGGACGCATCGCCGCCGCACGCCGATGGGGTGCCAGGCGCAGCCGCTGGCTCAATCCGCGTTTCTACCGGGAGGTCCTGCGGCGAGGATTTCGGGGGTAACCCGCGATGTTGAGCATCGTCGTGGCCGTTCACAATCAATTGGGTCATAACCAGCTTTTTCTCGAGGGCATCACGAGGTATACAGCCGGTCCGTATGAAGTCATCGTCATCGACAACCACTCGTCCGACGGTTCCGTGGAATTTTTCGAGCGCAACGGCTGTCGGGTGATCAGACAGCCTCGGAACCTGTGTTATCCCGAATCGATGAATGCCGGTTCGAAGGTCGCCAAGGGCGAGTGGCTGTGTCACATCAACAACGACCTGTATGTCGCGCCGAATTGGGATCAGCGACTGATTGAAGGCATGGAGCGGCATCAATTGGATGCGGCGTCTCCGCTCGGTTTGGAAATGATGCCAGGGCCAAGGCTGACGGATTGGATGCAGAGGCGGTGGGCCGCCATCGGCCAAGGCCGCCTTTCCAGCGGGAAAGGCGTCGATGACCTGCGCGCGATGATTCGAGCTATGTACGGCGATTGGGAGCGCTACTGCGCGGAGGCGCATCGGGCATTTTCCGACCGAGTCTTCGACGGCATCGTCGGCTCGTGCGTCATGATCCGCAAGACGACGTATGAAAAAATCGGCGGCCTGGATGAGCGCATTCAGGCGGCCGATTGGGACCTCTATTACACGTTGAGGAAGCGGGAGCGGGACGTCGGCGACGTCAGACGGGTGATGGTCTTGGGAGCGACATTCGTCCATCACTTCATACGCGCGACCATGAAAAGCAAACGGGAGCCTTTTGGCTGCACGCATGAACGATGGTCGATCGATCAAAAATGGAGTGCGGCCGACCAGGCCAGCCTGTGGTGCAAACCTGAGGAATTTCGCTCTCCCGCCGGATGGAGCCGGTCGCTCAACAGGCATGTCGTCAAGCCCATGAAGAAACTGTGGCTTGAAGTCGATCGTGCGACGGCGTTCAGACGGCTGTGGACCGATCCGGGCCGGATTGTCGAGGAATATCGCCGCCGGTTTGACCGGCTCGACCGGGCACCGGAGCCCCTGAAACCCTCTGCGTGACGGTCAGGAGTATGACGTGGCAACACTCGGCTGCGTGATCATCGCGAAGAACGAGGAGGCCAATATCCACGACTGTCTCGCCTCGGTGGCCTGGATCGCCGAGCGGGTCGTCGTGGATGCGGAAAGCACCGACCGCACGGTCGAGCTCGCCCGCGCCGCCGGCGCCCGCGTGCTCGTACGGCCGTGGCCCGGCTTCGGCCGCCAGAAAAATTACGCGATGGACGAAGCCCGTGCAGAATGGATCCTCATCGTTGATGCGGATGAACGGATTCCACAGCCGCTTCAGAGCGAAATCCGGTCCCGCATCGACGCCTGGCGGCCCGGCGATCCCGAGGCCTATGAGATCCCGCGCAGGAACTATTTTTACGGGGCCTGGGTCCGGCATGCGGGCGTGTATCCGGACTATCAAATCCGCCTGGTCCGAAAGGGCAGTGGCAGGTACAACGACGTGCCAGTGCATGAAAATCTCGTCGTCCAAGGTTCGGTCGGCCGGCTGATCCATCCAATGGATCATTTTACTGAGCGTCGGATCCGGGATCATTTCCGGAAGTTCGGCCTCTACACGACCCTCGCGGCCCAGGAAAAAGGCCGGACGGTTCGCCGGGTGAGCGCCATTGACCTGATATTCCGGCCGCTGGTCGTCTTCACGAAGAGCTACGTTCTCAAGCAGGGATTCCGCGACGGGGTCCGCGGGCTGATCGTCAGCGGATTTGCCGGCATGTACACGTTCGTCAAGTATGCAAAATTGTGGGCCATGACCGCATCAGGTCACGGCGCCGTGGATCCGACCTAGTGGCGAAACGGATTTTGTACCTCCATGGCATCGGTTGGATAGGCGGAGCCGAGCGTGATTTGCTGGCGATGCTCCGTGCGATCAATCGGGACGAATGGGAACCGCACGTCGCGTGCCCTCCTGCAACGCCGCTCTTCGACCGACTGGCTCCCGAGGGCAGCCGGTTGCATGCGATGTCTCTCGCGCCATGGCGGAAATGGTATTCGCCGCTGGTCCGCTGGCGGGGCATCCGATCGCTGCGCGAGCTCCTCGCCGCCACCGCTCCACACGTGGTGCATGTGAACGACATCTGGTGGGTGCCCCATACGATCGCGGCCATGCGTGGAGGTTCCGGTCAGCGGCCGGCGATCGTCGCGCACGTCCGGCAGGAAATCGAGCCCGAAAAAGTTCGGCGATACGGCCTCGAATCAGTCCAGGCTGTCATCGCGATCTCGAAACAGGTCGAGCAGGCGTTGATCTGCGGAGGGGTGTCTCCCAACGCCGTTCAGACGATCTATAGCGGCCTGCAGTTTTCCGACGCGGCGCCGGCAGCGCAGACCGCGGGGTTATCTGGTTCATACGGGCTGTCCGCGGATGCGGTGCTCCTCGGAACCGTGGCCCACCTGTTCGTGCGCAAAGGCTATGACGTGATGCTCCGGGCGCTCCCCGCCATCATTCGGCAGGTGCCTGCCGTGCAGTATCTGATCATCGGGACAGGCGATGCGGCGTACGAACATCAACTCAAAGCCCTGGCAACGACACTCGGTGTGGCGGATCATGTGCATTTCGCCGGATTCCAGGAGGACGTCGCCCCGTTCCTGGCCGCGTTGTCGCTGTATGTCCATCCCGCCAGAATGGAAGGCTTCGGCATCGCAGTGGTGGAAGCGTTGGCCGCCGGGAAGGCGGTGGTAGCCACACGCGTCGGGGGATTGCCCGAGGTCGTCGACCATGGACGTACGGGCCTTCTCGTCAACCCCGACGACCCCGAGGACTTGAGCGCCGCCATCCTGTCGCTGCTGCGCGATGAAGGACGGCGCAAGGAGATGGGCGAGCGGGCGGCCCGTGTGGCCCGTGAACGATTCGATCTCAACGCGTCGGTCGGAGCCATCGAGCGGCTCTATCGTCAGGCGATAACAGCCGGCCGGGCTCGGGCATGAAGATCGGCATCGATGCCAGCCCGCTCGTCGGCGACCGGGGCGGAGTCGGGTGGCACACCTACTACTTGCTGCGTGCCCTCTTGGCGGCACAGACCGGCGCCGCCTTCGTCGCCTATCTGAGACCGGGCGGTGAACCACCCGAGGAAATCCGGCGGTGGCCGGGAGCCGATAGGCTCACCTGGGTGACCGCGTCCAAATGGGCGATGAGAAGCCGCGGACGCCTCGACCGCTTGGATCTTTTTCATGGGACGAACTTCCGAATGCATACCGTCGGACGGTGCGGCGGCATCGTGACGATCCACGACCTTTGGCTCGAGCGATTTCCACAGTATTCGCAAAAATTTCTCGGTCAGAGACTCTCATCCTACAAGACCAGGCGGACAGCGCGGGGCGCCCGAAAAGTCGTCACCGTTTCGAAGTTTTCGGCCCGGGAACTGGGCGAACTGTTCGGTCTTCCGCCTGACCAGATTGCCGTCATCCCGAACGGCGTCTCCGAGGAGTTTTTCCCGCGTCGTGATGCCGGCGCCTTTGCGGCGCTGAAGCGGCGCATCGGTCTCAATACCGATCGGTTCCTGTTGTTCGTGGGAGGCGCGGATCCGCGAAAAAACCATCGCGTCGTCCTTGAAGCGGCGTCGATGATCCGGACGCAGCTTGACGGGCGGACGATCGTGCTGGCGGGATCGCCCACGCATGCGTTCGGGTCGTATGAGCGAACGGCGGCCTCATACGGGCTGACCGGGCTCGTTGTGTGTCCCGGCCGCCTGCCGCAAAGCGATCTGCAGCTGCTGTATTCTTTCGCCGACCTGTTCATCTTTCCTTCGCTCTACGAAGGCTTCGGCATGCCGGTGCTGGAAGCGATGGCCTGCGGAGCGCCCGTAATCACGTCGCAAACGACGGCACTGGGAGAAGTGGCCGGCGATGCGGCGATGCTCATCGACCCCCAAGATGCGCGTCAAGTGGCAAAGGCCATGAGCGACGTGCTCGACAGCGAGTCATTGCGCGCGTCCCTCAAGGTGAAAGGGTTTGCGCGCGTGAAAGAGTACACCTGGTCTCGAGCGGCCGTACAAACCGGCGAACTCTATGCCTCGCTTCTGCGGTAGGCCACAGGCATGACCCCTCGAAATATTCTCGCCATCAAATTGCGCTATCTGGGCGACGTGCTGTTGGCCACGCCTACGCTACATGCGTTGAAGGCCGCCTATCCCATGGCGCGCTTGAGCGTCCTGGTGAACCGCGGGACGGACGCGGTCTTGCGCGCCAATCCCGACGTCGATGAAATCATCCCCCTTGATAGGGGATCGATCCTCCAGCAAACCCGCTTCGCATGGGAGATTCGCCGCCGGGGGTTCGACACGGTCGTCGATCTGACGGACGGTGATCGGGCGGCGTTCCTCAGCCGGATCAGCGGCGCCCCGGTCCGCATCGGCTTCAACGCCGAGGAACGCTGGACCGGACGATGCTACACAACCGTCGTACGCCCGGATGCCGAGGCGCATCGCATCGAACGTGATTTGGCTGCTCTCGTCCCATTGGGAGCCGTAAGCCGGGACGGTGTTCCTCGTCTCCGGCTGACGCCGGAGGATGAGGCAAAGGTCGAACAACTCGCCGGACAATTGGGCCTCGCCCGGGACCGCTCCTGGGTGGTAATCCAGCCGGGTGCCCGGTACTGGTTCAAAGCCTGGCCCCCCGAGCGCTTTGCGGAGTTGGCGGATCGCTTGAACGACCGGTTCGGTTCCCAGATCTTGGTGGCAGGGAGTCCGGACGAGGAGCCTCTGACCCAGTCGGTCGTGCGGCAGGCGAACAGCCGGCCGGTGGCCATCGCCGGCCGGTCGGATGTGAGGACACTGGCTGCGCTGTTGAAGCGGTCGGCGCTGTTCGTCGGCAACGACACGGGCGCCATGCATATTGCGGCGGCCATGGGCACGCCGGTGGTGGGCCTCTTCGGTCCCTCGAACCCGAGAGAATGGGGGCCGCGGGGCGGCCCGGCCGAAGTGATTTACAAGGGTCTTGATTGTCGTATTTGTTTTCATCCAACCTGTCAGCGCGGCGAGGAAAATTGCATGAAGCTGATCACGGTCGAGGAGGTCATGGCGGCATGCCGGAGATTGTTTCAAGCCAGAGTGAAGTGAGCAGCGTACGCAAAGGCCGGCGGTGGGCATGATTCTCGACATCGGGTGCGGGCCGCACAAACATGCGGGAGCGATCGGCGTCGACCGCAGAAAGATGACGGGGATCGACGTCATCTGCGATTTTGAAGAAGGACTTCCCTTTCGCCGGGATACCGTGACGGCGGTCTACCTGCACAATATCGTGGAGCACATGCCTGATTTGATCGCATTTATGGTCGAGCTGTACCGTATTTGCGAACCGGGCGCGAAGTTGTACATCCGAACGCCGTATTACGCCTCGCGGGAAGCCTTCGTCGATCCCACACACGTTCGCTATATCACCGAGGCCACGTTCGAATATTTTGATTACCCGAACTATTACGGACTCGACACCAATATCAAAATTCGCTCGATTTTTTACAAGATGCGAAAACCGTTTCGATTTCTGCCGCGGTATTTTCAAAAGCGCTGCCGCACCTATTTGTGGAATGCCTGCATCGAAATGGACCTGGTGCTCGAGGTGCTCAAGCCCTTGAAGCAGTCGTAACGGCCGAGAGAGGCATGGCGAAAGTCAGCGTCGTGATGCCCGTGTACAACGGAGAGCGGTTCCTCCGGGAATCGCTGGACTCTGTGTTTGCGCAGACGTTTCAGGATTTTGAAATGCTCTGTGTGGATGACGGTTCGACGGACAACTCGGCGGCCGTCTTCGAGCAGTACGGCGAACGGATACGGGTCCTGCGTCAGAAAAACGCGGGTCAGAGTGCCGCGCGAAACGTCGGCGTCACGCTGGCCCAAGGTCAATACATCGCCTTCCTCGACCAAGACGACCTCTGGTATCCCTCGAAGTTGATGCGCCAAGTCGCGGCCATCGAAGCAGACCCGCGGGTGGTCCTCGTTCACTGTGACTTTGATCGCATTGATGAGAAAGGCCGGATGGTGCAGGAAAGGGCGGGGACCATCGAGCGTGCCTCGGCGCTGGCCTCGCCGATGGGGCAGTTGATCGGTGAAGCGCTGATCTTTCCTTCGGCGATGTTGATCCGGAGAGAGGGATTTGCCAGGAGCGGGGGGTTCCATGCCGAGTTGCAGGGCTTTGAGGATTTTGATCTGATCGCACGGCTCAAGCAGCAGGGCAAGTTTGTCATGGTCGAGGAACGGGGAATGGCCTATCGGCTGCATGGCCAAGGATTTACCCGGGCCGGAGGTCTGCACATCATACGCAGCCGCGAGAGGTTTCTCCGCCGCATGGAAGACTTATATCGCGGTGACCGCACCAAACAGTCCATTGTGTGGCACATGCTGGCGGATTGTTATTCAGATTGGGGTATCCACGAGGTCAGACAAGGCAACAAGCCCGAGGGGCGAAGGAAACTCATCGAATCTCTTCGCTGTAATCCCGCCAAGATGCGGACGTATTCACGGCTCCTCCGCGCCATGCTTTAGCGGCTTGACTGATCCGCATAGTTAGTTCATATTGTGAACGCTTCGCCAGTTTATCCGCACATTTCATGGATTTACAAGGACAACGGGATCTTTTACTCCTGAGCGAGCTTGACCGCGACGGGGCGGCCACGCAGCGCACGCTCGCCATCAAACTGGGGGTCGCCCTGGGTTTGACGAATCTGTATCTCAAGCGTCTGGCCCGCCAAGGTTACATCAAAATTACGACCATTCCCCGGAATCGCATTCGCTATTTGTTGACTCCTCAAGGATTCGCCGAAAAGTCGCGTCTGACCTATCAATACATGCAGTATTCCCTGTCGTATTACCGGGACATGCGCGGGCGTCTGAAAGACATGTTGTCCTCACTCGAATGGACGAAGGGCCAACGTGTGGCGATTTGCGGAACAGGGGAGCTTGCGGAGTTGGCCTACTTGGCGTTGCGCGAGATGAACATCGATTGTGTTGGATTTGTCGATGGAAGATCGGGAGACACGTTTCTTTCGCATCCTGTGTTTTCGCCGGACGAGGCGAATTCCAAGGAATTGGATCGAGTGTTGATCGCCGATTTCGAGCATGCAGCCGCGGCCTATGAGGAGCAGCTCGTGAAGTGCGGCATGCCTCGGGGGAAACTGCTGAGGCTTGGGTTGCGACAGTAGTCGTAGGCCTCCCCAAACAGGGGAGCTCTTTAGTGCCTGTAAGTGAGAAGGCGGAGCTGTGTCTACAGGACCGACAACACCTCACTGGTATGCGCTGCGGACGCGGTCACGGCATGAGAAGGTCGTGCGCGACCAGCTCATGAATCAGGGGATTGAACCGTTGCTGCCGACGGTCAAGCGTCTCAGCCAATGGAAGGATCGGAAAAAAGAGGTAGAGGTGCCATTGTTCTCCGGCTACTGTTTTGTCCGGTTCAACGTCGATCAAAAAATGCCCGTGCTTAAGACGGTCGGCGTCGTCGATATCGTCGGAGGGGGACAGCGCCCAGAGCCGATTCCGGAAGAGGAAATCACCGCCATCCAAACGTTGATGGCAAGTGTGCTGCCCTATGACTCCCATCCTTATCTGCAGGAAGGAATGAAGGTCGAGGTCATCCGAGGTCCCCTCCAAGGCGTGCAGGGTATTCTGCTCCGGAAAGACAAGCGGCACCGGTTAGTACTGGGCATAAATCTTATCCAAAAAGCCGCAGCCGTTGAAATCGACATAACGGATGTCGTTTCAGTCTGAATCCGTGAAAAGCATCCAGCATCACGGGGTATTGGCGCCCTAATCAAGCATGAAGCAGGCTGTGGAAGGTGAAGCTGGCCGTCGTCATGTCCCTAAAAGCGTTCAGCGATTGAATGCGACTGCCGCACGTTTGTGGCGACTTGAATATTTCGGCCTCGTGGGAATCACGGTTTCAAGTTTTTTCCCCGCACTTAATCATTTCCAAGAGTACGCGTTCTTTTTTTTGCTTACGGTTGCATTGTCAATATCCTGGCTTGAAAAGATTAATCCAATAGTCCGCACGCCGATTGATGTGCCAGTTGTCGCCTTTCTTGCCTGGGTACTTTGTACGATTCCCTTTGCGATTGATCCCGCATATAGCTTTTCCGAATGGCGAAAAGTTGTTGCCCATGTCCTCGTCTTCTACTGGGCTATGCTTGTATTGCGCCGAAATAGCAGCGTTGAGCTTCCGGGCCAGATCATACTTGCAACAGTTTTCGGTACCTTGGTTTTGTCAGGTCTGGCGTTAGAGGATTTTGTTTTGCGCGGAGGAACATGGAAGCATCGACTTATTCGTGCCGGGGCTCCCAATTCGGATTACAATTGGTTAACGACGTACCTGGTTCTTGCCATCCCGATCGTCATCGGATGGCTTTTGACCCATCAAACCTCTCGCGCGCAGGCACTCGGCATTGTGACTATTGTGCTGGCTGCAGCCGCGCAAATTGCCGCATACACCAGAGCTGGTTGGCTGGCACATTTCGCTCAGGCGTTCGGACTCGTAATTATGGCAGGAAAGCGACGAGTGATGGTGTGGGCGCTCATCACTGCTATAGCGCTGGGCGGCGGCCTAATCGCCATCTCCATGATTGGGTATCAGAAAGATACCTTGGACCCATGGACATTTAGTGCACGAGTGAAGACCTGGACGCTTGGATTTCAGCAAGTCATTCAGCATCCTTTTGTTGGCGTCGGATATGGAAACGATACCTTTGTGAGGATCTACACGGCCGAGCTTGAGGCCGATAAAAACAAGGGACTCGAAGAAAGAGTGCTTCCGGCACTGCATAACACATTTGCCATGGTGCTTATGGGAAGCGGGGTGCCAGCATTGGCGTTCTTTGTCTGGGTCTTCGTTCGTATCGTGGGCGAATTGGCCGTAGGCAAGCGACAACTTATGATTGAACAGGCAGATGTACGTTTGCTGATTCCGGCCGTCGCGTTGGCCGTGATTGGGTTTGCCGTCCGCAATGCCTTCGATTACATGTTTGCCGGTAGTCTGGCAGCGCTGTTTTGGATTCTCGTGGCGTTAGGCTTGTCTCTCAAGAGCCACGAGGGCGATGTCCGACC
>JBKPSD010000011.1:0-11454 GCA_046734935.1 Nitrospirota bacterium | reverse complement strand
CGCCATGGCGTTCGGCAGCCGATCGTTGCCCCCTTCGATGCGTCCCATCGGTTCTTGTCCGGGCGCTTCGGACGCGAGCTGTTCGATGAGGACCAGGAGAGAAAGGTCTTCGGGATCGGCAAGGAAGAAGCCGCGCAGGCCCGTAACCATGGCGCGCATGCTCCCGTCGGCCTCGACTTCATCAAGCCATTGGGCCACCGACCGCTGTGCCAGACTTCGCACGATGGCGCTCTCCCAGCGCTGCTCGGCGCGCCGATAGGCTTCAATCAGCGGCTTCGCGCGGTCCGCAATCGGCTTCCAGGCTCGCTCGCCCTTTGCCGGACGGCCCTCGATGGCGCCTCTCTCCTGATAGCGCACAAAGGAAAACCCCTCACGGAGAATCGTGCGCACGGTCAGGCCATATTTGTCCGCAAGCTGCCTGATGTCTTCCTGGCCCTGATCGATGAAATCGCCTCCGGCCTCCGCATGCTGATCGTTAACAAACACATCGCGGATCGTGAGCACGCGTCCGCCGACACGGTCCCGCGCCTCCACCACCGTCACACGGGCACCGTCCTTCCTTAGTTGGACGGCGGCTGAGAGGCCGGCCAGCCCGGCTCCGATCACGATCACCGATGTGCCGGAGAGACGCATGACGACAGCCTACTCCCCGCCGCCGGCCAGCACCAGCGCCGGTTTCCCTAGGTACCCATCGCAGATTCATAACCCGTTGCGGTGGAAGAAGAAACTCGAAGAGGATGGGTATCAGGGTGAAGCGGCTACTTCACGACGGGAATGTTTTCCGATTTTTTTACGATGTCAATCGGCTGGAAGACCGGATCGTTGGCGCCCTTGGAGGATTCGGCCTCGATACGCTGCAAGAAGGGAGCGGGGCCGCTGACCGGCGCATAGCTGAGCGTGGCCTCGACATCGAACGTGCGCGTGTCCTTCGGTGTGGGGAACGTGAAGGTTTCGACGCGCAGCTCTTCCGGCTTCAATACCGTGTCCTCGAGGACCTTCACGGCCTCAAAGTCGAAAATGGTCTTCTGCCCCTTGGCATCCTGATAGATCCGTCCATAGGGGCGCTTCTCCGAGAACACCGTTTTGAGATTCTTGCCCTTGATGTCCAGCTGCAGGACGACGCTCGCCCAAGCCGGATGAGTCGTGGGCAGGTTATGCGGGACGAGGCTCTGCACCTTCACGACGACCGTCGTCTTCTCTCCTTCGATCTTCGTTTCAATGTCGAGCTTCGCCGCTTCCTGCCGCAATTTTCCAATACGCCCGGGGAACGTGTGGTTGGCCACCGTCCGCTTCTTTTCCCCGTTCGCCGACTCGCCGGTCTGCTCGGGCATGTGGCACGATTGGCATTCCTTACCCGATTTAATCGCCTTGCTCTGATCCCAGTTCCCGAGCAGGTCGTTCGACTTGCCGAGATTGGCGGCCGACGGGACGGCTTGGTGGCAGTTTAGGCAGAGATCGGATTTGTGGAAGAGCCCCAGCTCCATCGATTGATGGGCCAGGTTCTGCGCGAAATCCTTGTACGGGCCGTACAGCGTCTTGCTGCCCGCCGGTTCGTACTTCGGCTCCGGCGGCTGCTTGGTGCGATCGACCTGCTTGATCAGATGGCACTGCGAGCAGGCCACGCCGTCCATTTGCGGGTCGCCTGACTTCGCCTGGTCGATGAAGAACTGCACCTTGTCGGGGAATTCGCGCACGTGCGGCGCATGGCACCGGAAGCAGAGCGCCTTGTCCTTGCCCCCGGTCGACTCCAAAAATGCATCCAGCGAGGCACGGAACGCCGGCGAATGGATCGACCGCGACAAGGGCGACGTTTCCCACTCTTCGAAGACCCGTTCATGACAGCGTTTGCACTTGCTCGAATTCGGGAAGGCCTTGTCCATCGTGACGGGCGCCTTGCCGTCCTGCTGCGCGAACAGGCGGTCGCCCGGCAAGTGAGAAACCGCGCCGACGAGCAGCACGATGCCTATGCCGAGAATTGACAGACCTGCCTTGTGGATCACGCGTCGCATCTTCCCCATTCCTCAGAGGTTTTTGGCCCGGTAGGTCAGCATTCGAGGCTGCGTGTACTCGTCGATGATTTTCTTGGCGCTTTCCCGTTCCTTGTCGTCCTTCAGCGTCGCGAGATATTTGTCCTTCAAGGCGGGCTCAGGGATCGGAATCAGCGTGTAGTTCAGCACTGCCTCCACCGAAGCGGGCGCGGCGCCGGCCGGCACGGCGAACGAAAACGGGACCTTCCTGGTATTTCCGCCTTTGATGAACGGATCCGGGATGGCTCCGCGGAGAATCTTGTCATAGGGCAGGCCGAAATGCTTTGTGTCCTGGGCGAGCACTTTGCCCCTCGCATCCTTGACCGTGATCGCCAGATCAAATTGCTTCAGCACCGGGTCGCCGTCGGGGAAGCTATGCGGGAGGCTTCCCACCTTGACCAGCGCCGTGCCTTCGACCTTGTCGCTCGACTTGCTGCTGTCGATGTCGATGCGCGGCATCCACTCGGCCTGCAGGTTGCGGTTCTTCAATAGAATTCCGGGAATCACGACGCCGCGAAAATAATGCCGCCCGATCGAACGGGTCATCGCACCCCGCTTGGAGGTCGAACTCCCCGTGGACTGTTCCATATGGCAGTCCTGGCAGACCGTGCCCTGCAAAATTTCACCCGGCAAATCCTTCTGCGTGACGTCCTTGACCTTGTCGAAGTGGCAGGAGGCACAATAGTTGGCGCCACGGAACAGCGGTACCTGCACCGCCTCATGAACGAGGTTCTCTTCGGGGTCGGCATAGGGGCCGTTCATCGTCTTCCCCGGCTCGATCTTGAAGGTGGGCGGGGGACCGCTCGTGCTGTCCTTGATCAAATGACAGGACGCGCACCCGATGCCCTCGATCTGCGGTTTCCCGGACATAATCTGGGCGGTGATTTTCTCGGCATACTGCGGGAACACGGTCGTCGACGGAACATGGCACGAGAGGCAGCGCTTGCGTTCGTCCGCCGTGGGATTGGTCTGCAGCCAGACACCCAATACGGTGCGGAACACCGGCGACTCGAGCGAGGTGCCGTGAAGCAACGCCGCATCCACGCGGCCGAAGGTCTTGAGATCGGGCGTCTGCTCGCGCGCGCCTTTCCACTCTTCATAGTGGCGGTCGTGGCACTGCTTGCACTCTTCCGAGCGGATGAAGACCTCTTCGATCTCGTCCACCCACTTTTCAGGACTTTGACCGTTGGACAACTGGCCGTCGCCCTTCTGTGCGACTGCTCGCTCCTGGTACAACGATGTGACGACGATCAGTAAGAGAATGATGCAGCCGGCGGCTATGCGTCGTTTCGTCGACATCTAGTCTCGTTTGCAGCCGACGAAGTGAAAGTTCACCCCCCAGCCCACCGGGTCGCCGGGGTCGGCCGGCTCGTACGTGCCGACCGTGAAGTTGCATTCATTCATGGCCTTCTTGATATGCCGGCCGAAGTCCAGCATGTTTTTCACTTCTTTCTTGTCGATCTCCTTGATCACGGACCGGACCTTGATGCCGGCGTAGTCGGCCCGGGAATTCCCGATGACTTCGAAGACCGCCACGCCCTGGGGGCGCTGCAGCTTGAGTTCTTTCTGGATCTCCTCGTCCACTTCGCCGACGACTACCCCGAAGTCTTCCCCAAGCTTGGCTGCTTCATCCGCGGTCATGCCGTCGGCCGCCCCGTCGTTGGCCGTCCATGCGGTGGCCGGGCCCATCATGAGAGCCGCCGCTAGTCCGGCACACACAACAAGGGCCCTTCCCCTACGAAGGGCCCTGGTGTTGCCGTGTAAACGATTGTTATGCTGTGCCTCCACGGTCGGCGCCTCGTGATGCCCGATCACCTGCGCGGATGTCTTTCGTTCATCAGACCATGAAACCTAGATTTTCGCAATCGGATCAATGAGCAGCTGGAACCACGGCGCCACCGCTTTTTGACCGTTCCGTTCCTTGTTTTCTCCGTTCCAGACGGCGAAGGAGACGGTTTGCACGCGGCCCGGGACCAGCTTGGCCTCATTGTCCTGCTCCTCCGCGCCGAGCGGCCGCCGCATCACGACGTGCCAGACCCCGTCCTTCCAAGTCGCCTTGCCCTGCACCCGTCCCTGCTTTTCTTTCGTCGTCAGCGTGCTGAATCCGCCGCCGATCAGGTCCTCGACAGAAGACACCCGGCGGGGAATGACTTCAAACGTGCGGACGCCTTCACGCTGCTTTTCGTTGCTCCGGGCGGCCCGCCGGTCGATGTCGCTCTGCCAGTCCGCTTTCCAATGCCAGATGTTGATGTAGTGATCGAGCTGCCCCATGCAGAAGAAGGCGGGTGCGTCGCCGAGCGGCAGACCGATCGCGACGCCGTCGCGGAACGTGCCCGGTGTCAGGCGGTCGTTCTTCGTGTTGTCCTGCCATTCCAGCAAAAACGCGATGTCCGTCCCGTTGTGGATGGAGCGGACGGTCAAGGCGCGCGCGGTCGGTTCGGGCCAGACGGGCCGCGTGATGACCTGCCCGCTCAGCGGCAGCGTCATCGGCGCCACCTTCGCCCACGCGGCATCTTCCGGGGTCGTCGGCAGGTCGCCTTCGATCAAATGCGCGCGGATCACCATGCCCTCGGAGCTGACGAGAGGGATGCCCATGCCGCCTAAGACGCCGGCCGATACGAGAATGCAGAAGAAAAGAAACAGGAGGGAGCGGGAAGGCTTCCTGGTCGTCTTGCGCAGCATGCTCATGTCCTGGTTGACCAAGCCGAGAGCCGGCTATCGAAAACAGCCTGCAGACGACCCAGCGGCGTCCGCCGATGTCACCATACCACTGAAATCTCAGATTTCAAATCCGGATCTCAGATTGCCGATCGCAGACACACCCACCCGAGCGACCAGTTGAGGCGATCGGATGTTACCAAAGGCGCACGCGGCGGATCTTGTTCTCGCCGCGTTCACACATGTATAGATGCCCGATCGAGTCCAATGCGAGCCCGACCGGAGAGTTGACGACGGCCTCGACGCCCAGCAGGCCGTCCCCATGCTTGAGCGCGCCGGCGGATTCCTTGGCGACGAACCGCGCGGCTCCGCAGCCGCCCATGTTCTTGTCGTCGTAACCGCTGTCGCCGTTCCCCGCCACGGTGGTGATGATGCCGGTCGCCGCATCGACCCGGCGCACGCGGTGGTTCATCGTGTCGGACACATAAAGGTTGTCCTGTTCGTCGAAGACCACCGCCTCGGGTGCGTGAAGCATCGCGCGGACGGCCGGTTTGTCGTCGCCGTCGTACCCGTAGCGGCAAACGCCGGCCAATGTGGAAATCACGCCCGTGTTGCGATCGATCTTGCGGACGCGGTTGCTGCCCTTGTCGACGATCACGACGTGGCCTTTGCCGTCCACGGCGATGCCGACGACATCGTATAGGCGCGCCTCCATCGCAGGCTTCCCATCGTCCAGATACATCGACATGTCCAGGCCGTCCGAACAGACCGGCATGAGCCAGCCGTGATCGTCGCTGAAATCGATGCCGATCGCATCACCGGAGAGCACGACCAGATTTCTGGCCACGAGCGGCTGCTCGCGGGCGTCGTCTTCCGCTGACCAGGTGCCGGCGATCGTGGTCACCATGCCGGTCCGGGGATCGTAGCGACGGACCTTGTGGGCCTGCGTGTCGGCGATGTAGAGCACGTCGTCCTTGTCGAAGGCCATGGCCGCGGGCCATGTGAGATTCACCTCCAGGGCCGGTCCGTCGCCGTTGAACCCGTGCTGACCGGTGCCCACGACGGTCGTGATGATTCCGGTGTCCCGGTCCACCTTCCTGATGCGGTTGCTGCCGGAGTCGCAGATGTACAGATGGTTCTGGGAATCGAAGGCGACGTCGAGCGGAAGGTAGAGCCCCGCTTCGCCGCAGGGACCGTCGTCGCCGCTGTAGCACGTCTCGCCGATGCCGGCGAAATTGTGCAGCGTCCCTTCCTGAAGATTGATCCGGCGGATGCGGTCGGAGCCGGACTCGGCGAAGTATAACCAGCGCTCGTCCTTGTCGAGCGCGGCGTGATGCGGCAGCGGAATCCCGGCTTTGACCGCGCGCTTGCCGTCGCCGGTGCTGCGCGCCTTGCCGTTCCCCGCAAAGGTCTCGATATAGCCGACGGCCAGCTGAAGTTCGGTGTCCATGACGTTCCAGTCTGTCGGGGCGATTAAGATGCGCGGGTCGCGGGCTGCGGCGCCCCAGCTGGTTGCTCGATGGCCGGTGACGGAGCCGACTGGATCGACGCCTGAGGCGCCGCCATCTGCTGCTGCGCGGCCGCTTCGGCCTCGGCTTCAATCGCGTCCGCTTCATGCACCGACTTCTTGAAGCCCTTGATCGCCTTTCCGAGCCCTTCTCCGAGCTGCGGCAGCTTGCCGGCGCCGAAGATGATCAGCACGATGAACAGGATCAGAATCAGCTCTGTAAATCCCATACTTCCAAACATGGCGTGTTCCTCCGGTAAGGTAAATCAGGATGGTGTACTGGTTTTCGTCCGTTTGGCGAAACGTTCTTTCAACCGTTGCCGCGCCTGCTCCGCCTGCTCGAACATCTTGCACTTGTCGTAGACGCTGATGAGATTATAGTAGGCAAGCGGCTCGTCGGCGTTGTGTTCGACGGCGTCCTCCATGACCTTGATGGCCAGGTCAGATTTCTTGTGATTGAGCGCCAGCTCCATCAGCTTGAAGCTCCCTTCGAGATGCTTGGGATCCAGCTCGAGCGTGCGGAGATAGCACTGAATCGCCGCATCGATCGTGTTGTAATCGGAGACCTGCGGATTGTCGAGCTCCGCATAGACGCCCGCGAGGTTGTACCAGGCCATCGGGTCGTCGGGTGTAATTTCGACCAGCCGCTCATAGTAGCCCTTGGCGTCCATGTACTTTTTCTTATCGGCGCAAAGCCGCCCGAGGTTGAACAGCGCCAGGACGTCGTGCGCGAACACTTCCAGCGCCCGCTTGAATTCGGCCTCGGCCTCATCCGCCATGTTCTTGGTGGCGTAGATCGTCCCGAGATTCGAATAATACATGGCGAGCGAGCGGTTCATTTCCGCGCGGATGCCTTCGGCCATTTCGATCGATTTCTTGACCTCGACCAAGGCGTCGTCCAGCCGGCCCTTGCTGAAATAGAGCTCACCCAACCGGCAACGGGCCTGGAAATCGTCGGGCTCCGCCGACAGCAGCTTTTCAAGTTCCGTGATTTCCTCGTCCGCGTTCAACGGTTGATCCCCGGGATCCACCGCCGCCCTGCTCTGCTCCGAAGACGTCGTTTCGTCCATGACAAGCCTCTATGGCAAAAGATTACACATGTCCGCCGACCAACGAATCGGTCGTTCTCATCACCGGTTGATCCGCGACCGCTTCGGGCGCGTCGCGGCGGGACCGGTCCATCGTCAACAACATCACTCCCAACACCACCATGAGCGTCAGATTTGAGTACAGGAGGGCATATCCGGCGATGAACATAAGCCCCAAGCCGTAGCCCGCCAGGCGTCCCATGGTCAACAGCCTGATTACGGTATAAGACCAGCACAGCAGCCCCGCCATATAGAGCGCAAACGGCAGATAGAAGGTGTAGCCCATGCCAAATTGAAATATCCATCCGATGCCGTCCGCGGACTTGCGCACGTTGCCGGCGAGCGCCGGATTGTACCGGCTGAGCAGGTAGTCCAGGAAAAACATGGAGATAAAAATTACCCCGGCAGTACCCCAGAACCACATGGCGCGGTGCCGCTGGCGCTGATTGCGGGAGCGAAACGAGAGGCCCCGCCCGTAGGCCCAAAACACCAGGATGCTGCCGAGCACCATGAAGGCTTCACCGGCACGATGGGCTTCATACACCAACGGCGGCGCCGCCGCCGTTCCTGCGAACGTATAGAAACTGGAGACGATCTGATAGTACAGCCAGCCGCCGATGCCGAGCAGATAAGTGACGCCGAGCACCCGGTGCGACCGGTCGTGATGCGTCGACAGATATTCGCTCATGAGCAGCACAATGGACGTCAGCGCGACGGTATTGTAAATCGCCGAGCCGAGCATGGACGGGGGGACGAGCAGAAATCCGATCGTCAACAGCAGCAAGAGGGCAATGCAGGGGACGATGAAACGGGTCAATCCGGTAAAGCCGCGGGAGGCGAGCCGGTTCGCCAAGCCCACCGTCAGCCCGAGGAACAATAAGATCGCGACGACGTTCAACAGCCACTGCCCCACTTCGGTGAGCGCCGTAAAGGTCGGGATGATCCATTGATGGTCCGCGGCGAGCTTACTCAGGTGCATGCCGAGCCTGGAGACCAGCCGGTACAGGATTAATTCGAGAAAGGCGACCAACAGCACGAGCTTGATCGTGTATTGAAACAGCAGCGGCTGATCGCTGAGCTTTCCGGTGATCCGTTCGATGGTGGTTGCAGTAGCCGGCACGAATGCTCCGAGGTGGTTAAAAATTATATCGGCCGCCCGAAAAACCGGTCAACGCCGCGTATACCCTTTACGATTGCGCCGCCGTGACCGCTCCGCGTTCTTCCGCTTTCGCCCGTGCGATGTACAGCAGCCCGTCCGCCATCGAGTAGTTGAACGGCAGCTCGCACACCACTTCGCTGACCTTCTCGTACACGTGCTGATACAGCCGTTCCGCCTGATCCGGCGTCATGCCTTCCTGCACTTCGTAGAAGAACCCGAGGCTCAAGTCTTCCGCCGACGGCCGCATGATACGCCGGATGCCGTAGCCGCCCGGGTCGCTCATGATCGGCGCTTCCTTCTCGAGATCGAACAGGCAGGGCTGACAGGAGAAGCCGTAGGACTCGTTCAGCTTTTTGTTTTCGACGATGAAGCTCATCGTCTCGAGCGCTTCCTCTTCTTTCTCGGTCGGGAAGCCGACGATGATGTAGCAGTGGACGGCAATGCCGAGATCCACGCAGTCGTTCGCGATCCGACGCACCCATTCCTGCTGAATGCCCTTTTTCATGAAATCCATGATTCGCTGATTGAACGATTCGAGGCCGAACACGATCTTCAGACAGCCGGCGTCCCGCATGGAGGCCAGCAGCTCGCGCGTCAAATGCTTTTCGAAACGCATCTCGCAGGTCCAATTGACGTCGAGCCGGCGCTCGATCATCTGCTGGCAGAGCCGCTTGGTCGGCGAGAGCGCGAAGCATTCGTCGGTGAAGAAAAAGTTCCGCACGCCATAGCGCTGCTTGAGCCACTCCAGCTCTTCGATCGTGCGCCCCGGATCTTTCTGCCGGAAATTCTGGTGGTCCAGCGTCAGCGCGCAGAACGCGCAGTCCTTGTAGTAGCAGCCTCGGGAGAACTGCACGGGCAGCACCGGCTCCGGCGAGAGATACCGGCCGAGCGGAAAGCCGTCATAGTTCGGCGCGGGCAGTTGATTGACGTTCTCGGAGTAGAACGGCTGGTTCACGTGAATCTTGCCGTTCTGGCGGTAAATCAGGTTCGGAACGCGGCTGAAATCCTTCTTGCCCGCCATCTGATTGACGAGCTCGAGCAGCGCGGTCTCGCCTTCAAAGACGACGATGTCGTCGGTAATGTCGAAGAGGTTCGGACAGCGGCGCAGGTTGTCGACCAGGCGCGTGAAGATGCTGCCGCCGATCGTGAGATGGATGTCCGGAGCGGCTTCCTTGATGAGCCGGCACAGCGTGAGGCCGGGAATGATCTGGGACGTGGCCGTGATGGAAACCCCGATGAGCTCCGGACGGTCGTCGATGATCGAAGGAAGAAAGCGTTCACGAAACAGCCGGATGTAGGGATTTTGCTGCTCGTCACGAATGACCTTCATCAGGTCCTTCGAGGAGTAGATGGAATACGTGCTAAATTGATTGTCCACCACCGTGAGTCTGGTCGGAAAATAGACGGTGGAAATGACTTCGAGCCACTTATCGATCAAAAAGAGGCTTTCTCGATAGGCCTCCATGTCGTAAAAGCCCTCGCCCCGCAACGTCTCCTTGGCTAATTCAATCCGGTCGATCAGATACGGGAACCTGTCGAGCGACTCGACGATCCTCGCCAGATGTTCGGCGCTTCCCGGGCCGGTGTCACCGGTCCGGTCTCGCTCCAGCGTCTGTTTCTTGTCGAGCAGATCTTGATATAGCCCGACGCCGTAAGATTTCGTGACGACATCGTCAAGGAGTTCGATGCCGAGGTCGCGTTGCGTCACGTTAGTGATGCCGGCTTGAGCGAGAAAACCGGTCAGTGAAGGTAGACTGAGATAGGGTTGTGACGGATGCCAGGTCGGTGGAAAAAGCAGCGAGACTTTCATGCCGAATCTCTACCGAGTGAATTGAAAAATAAGATAAATCTCGAAAGATAAGGACTTAGTTTTATACACTCCGCCCCTCCTCAAATGCAACCCTCCCCGGCTCCCAAAGCGTCTCGTCTCGAGTCTAACATCTGCTATCGGCCATTCTTCAAGAGCCCCCATAAATAGAAAAGCCCCAGCTCGAAGAACTGGGGCTTTTCATCGACTGTCTGCTCCCACCCCGCGAGGGATGGAACAACGTCACCCAGACGTTCAGCTCACGGAAGCTTGAGCGTGAACCAGGTGGAGAGTGCCTTCATGCCGTTACGCTCGATGTTGTTGCCGTCCCACACCGCAAACGCGATGGGCACGGACATCCCTGCCTTGAACTGCACGTCGTTCGCATCGCCTGTTTCCAGGGTCCTCTTCACGACAATGCGCCAGGTCGGGCCGCTGTAGCCGCCGCCCTTGACCGAACCGGCAGGCTCCCACACGCCGTTGCCGATCACGTCCTGATGGGCCTGGGTCGTCAAGGTGCTGAAGCCGTTCGCGTTCAGATCCTCAACGGAGCTCACACGCAGGGTCGGATCCGACATGATGTTGCCCGACCAGATGCCGGGGTTGAAGGGGCCAAGGCTGCGGCCGATCCGGTCAGGATAGGTCACGCCGCCGGCAGGCTCTTCAAAGTAGTAATCCCAGAAAATACCGGGGTATTGATCGTCCACGTCCCACAAACCCGCGCTGTCCTTTCCGAGGTCCTTCTGCCACTCCGCATTCCAGCGCCAGATGTTGGTGGTTCCGCCGGATTGGCCCATGCACTGAAACGGCGGCGCACCGGACGTGTTCACCGGGAACATGATCGCGGCCTGGTCACGGAAGTCCTGCGGACCGATCGTCGTATCGTTCTTGGTCTGATCGCTCCACTCGACGCGCAAGCCGACTTCCTTGCCGTTCGTCATGGCCTTCACGAACACCGACTTGACCGAAATGTTCGGGTGCATCGGCGTGGTGATCAGCTGGCCGCTCAACGGCACGATCACACCCGGGACGCCTTCCCACACAGGGTTCGCCCCATCCATCGGGATGGGTCCCTTGACCGCCTTCGCCGGGATGGTCACCGGCTGGCTGACGGCCAACGGCACCTGCCCAATCGTCAACATCACGCCAACGATCAGGGCAGAGAGAAGAATGCCAAACACCACAGACTTGTTGTGTGTCTGCACTAC
>JBKPSD010000010.1:0-5373 GCA_046734935.1 Nitrospirota bacterium | reverse complement strand
CGGCATAGGTATGCTTCAGCTTGATTTCCTGGTCTTCGACCGAAAGGGCCTCGCCGAGGAGTTTCTTTGCCTTATCGTTCGGGATCGTCCCCTTATTGAACGTTTCCGCGTACTCTCTGATGGTCGTGCCGAGCTGCTTGTTCACGCCCGCAAGGTCCTTCTGATAGGACTCATAGATAGGCCAGAACTGCTTGGCTTCGGCGTCTGACAGTTCCATGTTGTTGGCCACCAGGAGTTTCTTATCCGCCTTGAGCTTCTGCTTCAAAATCTCCATGTTGGTGTCCGCCGCTGTGGGATCTGCTGCCGTCTGGTCAGCAAAAGCCGACCCGGCCAGGAACATGGCTCCGGTGAGAAAACACGCAATCAGTTTATACATGGGACACATCCTTTCTGATGTGGGTGAAGTTGGTGACGCATGACACAAGGCATGCAGCCGTTCAGAGAACCTCTGACATCGGAGCGACGGAGACTGAGGAATCGATCACGCGGGGAAAGGATCAGGAAGCGCGAGGGATAGGACAGTCAGCGGAGCCTCAATACGACTCTGTCATCTTGAGCACAATAAGTCTGCGAGTCAAGAAGTATAAAGCCTCATCATACGGTCCCGGGTTGAGGCTAACGGACGAATGGTTTGTAAGTCAGCGAAGGAGGCCACAAAAGATTGACCTCCGATTTGTTAGTTCGCCGGCCGTATTCGACTGCCTTGAGTTAGTAATCATTTAAAACGCTCGGCTACCGGATTGCTACCCCTTCTGGGAACCCCACCGTTATGTGGTCTTACCTTGGGCGCGGGCTGTACGGAACCTACATATTTCTATCTGGTGTCCCCAACGGGATTCGAACCCGTGTTGCCGGCTTGAAAGGCCGGCGTCCTAGGCCAGGCTAGACGATGGGGACAAAGGCAGGCGAATGAAGTGAAACTCATACCATATTCGAGATCCGGCTGTCACTACGGCCTTGTGCAAGGTGGTCGAATTTTGAGCATCGATGGAGTAGGATGTGCCACGCATTGCCTTTCGAAAGAACTTTAAGAATGCTTGGAATCAATACGGTCCGGTGGTCTTGCGCAATGGCGCTCGCGTCGCTGGTGGTGATCGGTGCTTGCGCGCACGATACCTATCAACAACGGGCCGACCTCATCAAAGAGCATTCCGAAGCCTTCTATACCCACCTCAAGGCCAATCAAGTCGAATCGGCGATCCGGGAAAACGAGCAGATCGAAGCAATGGCCGACGAAATGGGACGTACAGTTCGCAAGCGCGCCTCGTTGCAAGGGACGACCCAAGTGGAACGCGAATTCGCCTTGATGAAGACGGCCCATGAAGCCGCCGCGACTAATTGGCTCGCCCTGGGGCAGTACTTCGCAATCAAGAAACAATACCCCCAAGCCCGCGGGACGTACCAACGCGTTATCAATACCTACGGAGATTCGAGTGACCGGCCCTACCGCGAACAGGCCGCCAGAGCGCTGGAGGACCTCAACATCCTCAACCCACCCTCCGCTTCCTCGAATCCGTGAATGCTCCCTGGAGCTGCCGCCACGCGTTGACAGTGCTTTGTGCCGGGTGCATCGTTCTACTGGAAGCCTGCATTCATAACATTCACGTCACCCCGGTCGCTGAAGGGTCACTCACCCGTACGATCGATCAAACGGTGCGAGTCGAAGTTCCCTTCCTCGCCTTGCAGGGACCGGACCGCATGCCCGGTATCGCGTTGCTGCAGTGGCCGTCCGCCGACCTGCGCAACGCCATCGTGGAATATGCCAAGCAGCGGGGCACCTTCCTTGCGGCCGAGCAGGACCAAGGCGCGCTGACTCTGGCGGTTAAAGCGTGGTTATGGGTGCGCTCCAGGGAAGCGTATCGCTATATTGTGCACCTGGAATCGGACCTCGGCCCGACCGGAAAAGCACCAACCAAGTCGTACGTAGTGCAGAAAGAAAGCGTCGGCTCGCGCGTGCGGTGGGTGACTGCTTCAGATCAGGAGCCGATCGCGGCAGCCGTGCAGGCAGCGCTCGACGACTTGTTCATGCAGATCGAAGAAGATGCGGCGTTATACGGGAGAAGATGAGGTGGGAAGCAGCGTCAGCCGGTCCTGCGCGCGCGGGTCAACCACAGAGCTGCAAGACTACCCAGGGTGAGTCCGGTGGTAAACAAAGCGCCAGCGACCACGATCTCCGAAATCTCCCAACCGCGATCATTCTGCTTGCGGAGCTCCTGCTTGAGATTCGGCAGATGTGATTCAGCGCCGAGCCATTCTTCGGTCGGAGCCGATGATGTCCATGGGAAAGATGTTTTCATGCCTGAGTCCTTCTCCAAGAATTGCGCGACCGCTCGTATCATCGTTTGCAAGCGATTCACTACCGGGTGGCCTGGCGACCTTCATTGAAACGGTCCCAGGATTCCTTGGCCTGAGAAATCGAAGCCGCTTCATATTCGGGACAGTCGAGCCGCAAGGCCGGATCGCCGATAGGCGCGTTCACATAATCACAATGGTGGGGCTGAGCCGCATCGTCATGCTGATGGGGGCGGAAAAAGCGGCATGACACGCACATGCGAGCCACCGAAATCTCCCCCTGCTGCTGCAAGGTCCTAATCACTTTCATGAGCCCTTTTAAAAAAGCGACCTGTTCGGTCGAGGTCAGGGCACTGGCCGCATCGGCAAGCTGATTGGGAATTCCTACCGCCGGCGTACAGGCCTTTTCCCCGCGGGCGGTAAGTTCCACGGTCACGATGCGCCCGTCGCGCTGGGAACGGTATCGTTTCACCAACCGCTTCCGTTCAAGGGTGGCAACAGCCTCCGACGCGGTCGGAAGACGTACGACGAGCTCTTTCGCGATTGCCGAAACTTGGGCCGTGCGGTCGGACTTGCCGCGCAAGAGGGTTAACACCTGCCGCTGCAGCGGACCGAGCCCCGCCTGTCCCTCCCGCCGCCACGTCCGGCTCTTCATGGCCAGGCTGATTTTTTCCAAGCCGGCAGCCAGTTGCACGGTCACGGGGAGCCGTTCCTTCGGCACCGGCTTCTGCGACCCTTGATTTAATACCAAAAGTTCGGCCATGGAAGCCCCTTTAGATACTCGTAACCGAGTGTAGTTCGTCAGCGAAACTCCGTCAAGCCCCATCTGAGAACGAATTCCACCCGAGCTGTGGCGACAAGGACGACCAATCCGTCACACACCCGCGCCCTCAAGGTGTGCAAGACCGCGCCATAGTTAACATCTTGGGCTCAGAAATGTAAGCTAGCGATCAAACAGTATGCTTCGGCGCCCTTTGTCGTTACCCTGGTAAGGCGAATGAGTGAGCGAAAGAACGGGATGGGACAAGGTCGGTGGGATTATTGCACAGGATGAGGCCGGACCTATGCCGCCTTCAGATGCGGGGACGCCTCGACGAAACAATCGGGGCAATATGTATGGGTCAAACGGGATTTCGGCGGCTCCATCCCGTTGGCCTTTTTGTAGACCTCCAGGGTGACCCAACGCTCGTATGCCGTTTCGCCGTCGTCATGGATGAGACGGCACGTCTTACAGACTCGAATCATGTTCGCGTGATCAGCAGCCATGAATGCCTCCGTGCGTAAGGATACGAAACCGCTCTGCATTTCCTTATTGGGAATTCCCCTAGTGTTTCGCGAGATCTCGCCTAGGAGGGGCCTGAGGATTGACTGAGGCGATTGGCCGCCGCATAGTGCCGGAAGGCATCCCGCTTACGGCCCAGCTTTTCGTACAATTGCGCCAAATTACAATGCGCCTCGAGAAAATCCGGCGCATGCTTGACCGCCTCCTGATAGGCCGAGAGAGCTGCAATCTTTTTCTGCCGATCTTCGAGCACCACCCCCAGGTTGAAATGCGCGAGCGCCGAAGTCGGTTGAAATTCCAACGCGCGCCTATAAGACCGCTCGGCTTCCACGAGGCGGCCGAGGTTGTGATGCAGCAAGCCCAGATTGATGTGTGCATCGGGGAAGTCCGGCTGCAGGCGGATTGCTTCTTCGTAGGCCCGACGGGCCTCGTCCGGCGAGGTTTCCTCCAAGGCAAGCGCCCGTTGAAACCATCGTTGAGCCGATCCACGATCGACCTTCACCGCATCCGTCCGCGGTGACAAACGCCTGGGATCAAGGATCTGCGCAGTTTCGAAATTCAACAAAAACTGTCCGGAGTCCGGCTGCCAGCGTGACGCTCCGTCCCACACGACCACCCGTTTCCCTGAGGCGTAAATCCTCAAACTTGACATCGAGGTCTCCTCGCCGAGCTGCCGTTCCAGGCATTCGAGGACCTTCCGGATTCTGGCGACCGATACGCCGGCGTCGGTCAATCCTTTTGCCGTGCGCAGGACGACGAGATTTTGAAAGGAGTAGGTACAGGCCGACTCGCGGCGAGAAACCGGCAGCAGGGCTGCGCGGAGACAGGCCCGCAGCCTGGAACTATCGAGACGGAGGATGCGGCGTAGATCGACTTGCGAATATTCGCCGGTCATCGTCTCCCGGAAGACACCCTTTTCGCGGATTCCCGCGCCTGCTGCGCGGGCAGCGCCCGCGACCGGGCGCTTTTCTTCTGCGCGTTCTGCGCCACGCTCTCTTTGAGCCGTTGCATCAGATCGACGACATCCGTGGCGTGGACGGCGGTCTTCGGCGCCAAACTGATCGTCTTGCCTTTGGATTTCTCGTCGATCAATTCGAGCACCCGCTGACGATATTCGTCCCGATAGGCGCCCGCCTCGAACGTCTCGCTGGAAATCGATTCAATCAGCTGCGAGGCCAGCTTCAATTCGGCGGGGGCGGGTTTCTGATCCTGCTTCGGGGCTTCTTCGAACGGCCTGATTTCGTCCTGATAATACATGCGGTGCATTAACAGCCGGCCGTTGACCGAACGGATGACGTGTAGGCTTTCCTTTCCCCGCCAGACATATTTGGCCAGCGCGACCCGCTTCATCTCTTCCATCGCCTGCGCAAGGAGCTGATAGGCCTTCTCGCCTTGCTTCTCCGCTCCCAGATAATAGGTGCTCTCGAAGTAAATCGGATCGACGGCACTCAGCGGGACAAATTCCAGAATTTGCATGGCTTCGCTTTCGGCCGCCTGAAGCCTGTCCAGTTCATCCGGATCAATTCGGACATAGTGGTCCTTGGCAATTTCGTATCCTTTCACCAGCTCTTCATACTTCACCTCGCGCTGACAAACCGGGCAAAACCGCTGCTGCTTGATGCGGCTCCCGCACGGCGCATGTAGCTGATTGAAATGGATGTCCTGCTCGTCGATGGCCGAGTAAATACCGACCGGAATGGTCACGAGACCGAATGAGATGTGGGCTGTCTCGAGTTTGCGCCCCATGAGGCGTAGGGTGCGGCTTCGGCAGTCAAGGGGGTACTGGGGGAACCCCTGGG
>JBKPSD010000009.1:0-76095 GCA_046734935.1 Nitrospirota bacterium | reverse complement strand
GGATACGGTTATTTATTCTCCACGAGTTATCGCGATGACAACACAATACAGTCAGAGCTTCAGCAACCTGGCTTGCGATCTCTACGAACTGTAGCGGTTTCTGAAGGTTCGCCAAGCGCGACGCTTGCTCGCCTTGCAACTGAAACTTCCAATCGAGTTTACCCACTCCTGCTCACCTCCCGCGGTCCGCTTGTTCTCTATCTCAGGCAAGCTTGTCGGAGCCCATTGATGAGTCGGTGACCAGGCGGCCGATTTTGCCGGCGAGGTCATGGGCGAGATGTTGCTGGAGAACGGTTCTGGTTTCTGGATCGGCACTGAGGTACTTCTTGAGTGTCTCGATCGGCCAGCGCATGGCGCGAATAGGCTCCTCCACCACCGCGTCCACATTGGCCGTAATGCCGCTCAGAATGAGCGCGGAGCCAACGAGGTCGCCTGGGCCCAAATCCCCAAGCACTCGTCCGTCCTTCAACAAACGCACTTTGCCACGCACAATGAGCGGAAGAGAATCGGGCAGCTTGCCTTGCTCTATCAAATGCACTCCATTATCAGCGGTAATCCAAGACCCGATGCTCAGCACCTGGAGAACCTTCCGCGGAGGTAAGCCCTGAAAAGCCAGCCGGCGAATCTCCTCTTCCTCGGGCGTCAGCTTGACCGGACGGCGCTCGAGAATGAGCAGCCAGGATTGAAACAGATTGATCGCCGCGAAGATTCCGCTCCACGCGAGCGGCGCCCACAGCACGGTCGGTTGAAGCACATAAAAAGGGATGGCGATCAGCGATGCTGCCACTGCAAAAAGCCGCAGCCACAAGACGTCCCGAACGCTGTACGCGACCAGCAAAAGAACGTTTGCAGCGTGAATGAAGTAATCTGGCGCGAACAAGTTCATGGATGTTCCATTTACTAAAGTCACTCGAATCAGATTGGCCTGATGATTTTTACCCTACCTTCAACCGGAATTCTGCTCAGCGCGGCTCCAGCTTTTCGCTGGAGGCCCTCGACCCGTATGATCGTTCCCCGTTCACAGCCGTCCCATGCGGCGTTCTCCGTGGATCGTGCGCGATCCAGCCGTCCGACTTCAGATCGACCAAGCTCATTGCACAGCCAGGCTCTCGTATCGCCTTTCAGCTTCCGCAATTCACTGACCATCCGGAACGTATCGGGACTGCGGTCGGCGATCGTCCGTCCGTCGGTTCTCAAGAGCAAATACGAAAATTTGAGCGCGTCTTTTATGAAGCCGACTTCTCGGTCGATCTGTTGGATCATGAGAGGAGGTTCCCAGGCGCGTTCTTCATGGCACCAGTCGTCAGGATCGATCAACGCCGGGCACTTCTTGTGGTGAAGGCAGGGGCTGTAGACCGTGCACCGGTTCTCCGCCATCAATCGGTCGCGGACCTCATGCAGCGCCCGGGAGGTCTCGCGCAGGGCGGGCTCCACGATCATCAGTGTTCCATGCGGCGTGAGCGTCCCGACGAGATCAGCGATAAGGCGCTCCCGCTCATCGATTGATTCGCGGGCGTGCCCGAACAACTCGTTCAGGCAGTTCGCGATAATGATCAGGTCGTACGGCCCTTGCTGAGCCACCTCATGGCGCCAGGCGCTGTTCCTGGAACGTGCAAGGTCTCCCTGGTGCAAAATCAGACTTGCATCGCCCCTGGCTTGCTGGCGCGAGTAGGAGTTCCACGCAAGTCGCGCCAGGTTCAAGGCGGCCCTGGACGCATCGACGCCAACTACGGTCAGTTGTTTGACGGAATCCGAACCCTGCTGATCGAGCCAATCAAGGGTGGCCAGGGCCCCGGTGCCGGGTCCGGTCCCCAGATCCAGCACTCGTAGTGGCCGGTCCGAGATAGTACGGTGCCAGTCTATCGGCAATTCATCGAGGAGGACTTGGATTTTGGCGAGGTTGACGGGGAAAAAGTAACTGAGATAGGCGCCTGCCAGGGCCGGATCACTGAGATAGTCCGTGCCAAGCGATTGTCGGCCTTTTGTAAACAGACGCGACAGCTCGGCGACGGCGGGGGCCTTCTCTGTGAACGCCCCGCCGGGCCGCTCGCGTGCGCCCTCTTCCACAATCTTCAGCAGCAGAGATGAGAGCCGCACCGGCGCTCTGCCTTGGAAAGACTTCATGGCCTAGTGTATGCTGACGTTGCGAGGGAGGACAACCATGACGGACGAAATCCTGAAAGCCTATAAAGAGGTCGAGTCGGCTGTGGAGCGCTACATCATGCTCCTGCATGACCACGTCAAGATGTTACAGAATGTCGAACCCCCCGGCTCCGACAAAGTCGTGCGCATGACGGCAGGGTCGAAGGCCATGACGGACAGTGCTGCGATCTATCTGTCTTACGCTAAGTATGTGGCCTATGGAATGCCGGCGAGCGAAGAGATGGTGGAAGACGAGATTCAGGGATAGTTTTTCATCCAGAGAAAAATGAAAGAGCCCGTCAGGATCGGTTCCTGACGGGCTCTTCGTTTCTCAGAACCGGTGTCAGATGCTGCGCATGAAGTGCGCCACTTCCTCCGGATTCACGGCGCCGCCCATGATCGAAGACATTGCGACGTTCGTGGACTTCTTACCGGTAAGCCCGGACTCAACTTCGTCCACGATCAATTCGACGGGCATCGACTGACCGCCATAGACGCGCGGACCGCCGATGATCTTGGCCTTGGAATAGCCGTAGATCGCGGTCGCGACTTCCTTCGCCAGCCAACCGACATAATTGAACTCCGGCACGACAATGAGCTTCACGTTCGCGCAGAGTTTGCGCAGCTCCAGCGTGGGGAAAGGCCGCAGCGAACGAACTTTGATCAAGCCGACGTTGAAACCCTTTTCCTTGCAGAGGCGAACCGCTTCGCGTGATTGCGCACAGGCACTTCCCGACGCAATGATGACGGCATCCGCGCCTTCGACATTTTCCGCGGTCAGCATACCGCCCATATACTTGTTGATGTACTTGCGGGAGCGCTCGACGGCGGCCCACACTTCCTGCTGCCACACGGCATGGATGTTATAGGCCATGAAGTTGGATTTCTGAACCGGGGCATCGCGCGAGAGGCGGGCGGGAGGATTCTCCGCATCGAGCACAGGAACGGCTCCACGCCAGGCTTCCCGGGGCGGCAGCTTGATCCCACGGTCCTGCATCCGGACATAGCCGCGCGCATGGGTGACGAAGAAGCCGTCACAGCAGACACCGACTGGCAATGTCACATCGTTCTTTTCGCTGATGGTGAAGCCGGCCATGATGAAATCAAACATGTCCTGCTGGTTCTCGGCATGGAAGACGATCATCCCGCAGTTCAGGAGGTACGCCACTTCGATATTGTCCGGCTGAATGGCCAACGGCGCATTGACGACGCGACAGGTGAACATCGCCACGGCAGGCAACCGATGGCCGGGCCATGAGGCAATCCCTTCCATGCCGCGCAACGTGCCGGGCCCCGCAGTGGCGGTGAAGCACCGGACACCGGCGCGCGATCCGCCGGCGATGGCCGCCATAACGCCGACCTCTTCTTCGCCGCGGTAATATTCCTTCACGTAGCCTTCGCCATAGAGGACACCCACCAGCTGCATCGTCTCGCTCTGTGGGGTAATGGGATAGGCTACCGCGAGGTCGACGTTCGAACGGCGGATGGCTTCCTTGGCCGCTTCGCTGCCCGTGATGAATTCCTTCGTCCTGGGCGCCTCTTGAAACATGTATTCCGGCGTCACGATTTTTTGCCGCTTCGCTTCCGCGTGCGGATCTTTTTTCCCATCGGATTTGGGAGCTGCGACGCTGGTGATGGGGTCGCCCTGGGGATTGGTCTTTTGCTGAGCCTCTAGAGCTTCACTCATGATGGCACCTCATTAAGCAGAATGTTGAAAAAGGCCTTCAGCATCGTTCTCGCCTCGCCTCGGATGTTCAACGTACGAGACGATGTAGGCCTCGCACCTTCACTAGCTGCGGCCTTGCTGAAAGGCCTTTTTGAACATCCTGCCTGGCTATGCGTTGTCGCCTAAACCTTATTGAACGCCCGCCGATTACCCTTCACGTTTCATGTTCTCTGCGGAATGACCGAACATCGCAGCGCTGCCCGTTCCCCCGGGCGACGGAGCAAACGTCATCGGATTGGTATGGGTCTTCCCGCCGTGAACCTTGGACTGCGTCCCGGTGAAACGGACATTCTCTTTATTGTCGGGGAGCTTGATGCCCATCTCCTCGCGAACTTTCTTGAAGATCTGCGCGACCCGTTTGATCTTGACCGTATCGGAGTCCCGGATCGTGAGCATCGCGTCTTCATGACCCTGCTCCGCGCAGATGGCCATCGTGCAGCAGTTGGTCCCGGCCCGGATCATTTTCAACGTGAGATTCGCATAGTGGCAGTGCACGCCGATGAAGATACAGGCTTCGATCTTATTGCCCCAGATGGTGAGATTCGGATGGTTAGGATTGATGACTTCTTCCGGATCGATTTTGGGATACTTCGGCCGGTAATCCGGCATGGGAATGATCATGACTTCCGGAATCTGGGCGGCAATCTCGAGCGTGGCCTTGGCTTTTTCCACCGCATGATCGTTCCACGCCCAGAGCAACAGGGGGCCGGGGAAGATCGTCGCATTCGGGCTGGTCAACATCTTCCGGGCCATCTCTTCGATGACTTTCTCCTCGTTGGGTTCGAGGAGTCCATAGTAAAGGCCTTGGCCGGGATCGGGCAAAGACACGCCCAATTGGGCCGCGGACGGCGGATGAAAGCCCGCCGGACCCGGAACGATGATTTTTTCTCTGGTGTCTTGCGCTGTAGTGGCCACTCCGTTCCCCTTTCGATCTCGACGCTTATCCGACGACCGGGCTCGCGAGCACCGCGGTCGTGCTCTTCTCGCCGTATGTCACATTGTCGGTCAGCGCAGCCTTCGGCAACTGATCGATCATGATCATCTTGATCGCATTGTTCTTGGCCATGTTGTCGCAGACCCAAACGCATTGCGCGCAGCCTTTACAGCGGTCGACGGCGACATAGGCGGATCCGTACTTGAAGCCCTGGTCCCTTCCCATCTCCTCACTGTAGAGAATGGTATTGGCCTCGGGACAATATTGCGTGCAGAGCTTGCAGCTCTTCGAAGCGCAAATTTCGACGTTAATATCAGCAACGAGGTACATAGTGCTCCTTTATGCGCTGGCAGCCGCGACGGGCTCTTCCGCCCGTTTGACGTCCGCTGCCGCCCAGCCGTGATCGACGGCGTAGTTCCATCCGGCCCGCATCACGGCCACATTTTTGTCGATCAATTCTTGCTTCTTCTTGAATTTGCGCTCGACAACGCTGTCCAGTGCGGCGGTGCCGCCCGAGACGACGAAGCCTTTGCCGAGGAAGCGGTCTTTCACCGCCTGGTCCAACCCCGCCATGTTGGTCAGACCCGTGATCGCGCCGATGCAGCCCATCAGCGCCATGTTGGTGGCGAGGTCCATTCCCGCAACTTCCAAAGATATCTTGGTCGCAGGGAAATAGTAGAGTTTTGCGCGGCGCTCTTCGAGTTCGCGCGCTTGATCTTTATGCAGCTTCATCGGCCCGTCATTGTTGATCAGCGCGACGCCATCTTCCTTCAGCCCGAAGTAGAACGGCATCGTGTAGGACTTGCCGTGTGTGATGACCTGCGGGTGGAAGATGATAATGATGTGCGGGAACGTGATTTCTCCAATCTCGTAAATGGCCTCATCCGACACGCGGACGTAGCTTTCGACCGGCGCCATCCGCTTTTCCGAGCCGTAGAACGGAACAATGGTGCTTTCGCCCCCGGCATTGATCACCGCCGTACTGAGGATGTGCGACCCGGTCACAACTCCTTGGCCGCCGACGCCCGCCATACGAATGTTGAATCGCTTCGCCATGATTCAGCCTCCTTAACCGGCTTAGGCCTTGCCGGGAATTGCGGCAGGAGCAGCGGCCTTCGGGAGAAACTCCTTATAGCCATACCGCTCGGTCAGATACTGCTTGGCTTCGTCACTGACGTACTCAGAGAACGCGTAACGATCGTTTTCGACCGTCTTCGCGTCTTCCATGACCTTGTCCGTGGGAATCGCGTATTCGATGTTGCAAGAGGTATAGGCTTGGATATAAGTGGACCCGACTTCACGAGCGATCAATACGGCCTTCTTGATCACACTCTCGACGCGGCGAGGGTTGTTCGGCACAACCGTCGCAACGTAGGCACATCCGGCCACCTTCGCCATCTGCACCATATCCATCTTTTCGAACTTCTTGCCGAGCGGCGCCATTTTCAGGACGGCACCACGGTTGGTCATGCCGCTCTCCTGCCCGCCGGTATTGCCGTACACTTCATTATCCAGCATGATCGTGGTGAACCGCTCTTTGCGGAACCAGGAGTGAAGAACCTGCTGGAAGCCGATGTCGGCCGTTCCGCCGTCTCCGGCCATCACGACGACGTCTTTCGGCTTGTCACCAAAACGCAGCCGGAGGCCTCGCGAAAGCCCGCTAGCCACACCGTTCTGGTCACCGTAGTTCCCGTACACGAACGGAATGGCAGCCTGCGAAATCGCCAAACGGCCGCAGCCGGCGGTACCGACGGTGATGGTGTCTTCAGGGTTAGGGAAGGCGATCATGGCCAGGCGGATGAACAGCGTCATCGCACAGCCGGCGCACATCGGATGCTCTTCGAGGACTTCCTTGAAGCTGCCCATTTGCGAAACGGACACCTTCTTTCCAAAGGGGCCATGTTCGACCATGTCCCGATATTCTTTCGGCATGAATTTTTCAAAGCCGTTTGAAAACTTTACGTAATCGAGACTCATCGGACACCTCCCTTATGTCACCGCGACGGACGACCGTCGCCATTCAGTCTTGTGAAATTCACTTATGTGCGAAAGACGATCAGCGGGAAAAAGAACGGACAAGCGAGACGCGACATGGCTCATGTACGACGTCGCGGCCATCCTAGCAAAGCTCAAAAAACAGTGTCAATTTATAAGTTCCCGTCACTGAGGCTCGCCGGACTCACTCAAAAATTTTATAACTTCCTGAAAATCAATGCAACTTTTCAGAAGGCCCACCGCCTCCGAAAGAAGGCCTACCCCCGCCAAATCCGATAGGCCATTCGCCCTAACGGCCGCCGGCAGCGTCGGGAGGTACCGACTCCCGCCCTGGCGCGGTCGAGGAAAACCGGAATCGTCGTTGCCCTGAGCCGTAAATGTGTCTACACTAGGCAGATTATGCCGGTACGCGTGGTTATCCCAGGAGAAGACGAAGAGTCCCGCTATGTCGGAGGCGTTCACAAGCGGCCTCCGATCCCGGACAACTCCGTCAAGGCTGAATGTCCGAAATTCATGGCGCACGGCCCCTGCGGAGGGGTGCGCAAGGGCGGTTTCTGCGAAGTCTACCCGGAAATGACCTGCCCGTGGATCACCATGTTCATCGAATTGGAGAAGATCGGACATACGGATTGGATGAAGCAGGTCTGACGCACTGAAAGAAAGATGGACATGAAGCGGAACCGTACAACACGGTTGGGGTACAACGAACGGCACGCCAAGAGCGGTCTGAATGCTCGGCTGCCGGCGATCGAAACCTTTCCCAATCAGTATAAGGGTTATGAAATCACGATCGAGATCCCCGAATACACGGCGATTTGTCCGAAAACCAGCCTCCCCGATTTCGGGACCATCACGGTCCAGTACATGCCGGATCGTCAATGCCTTGAACTCAAGTCATTGAAACTGTATATCCATGCGTATCGCAACATCGGCATATTCTACGAGAACGCCGTCAATAAGGTCCTCCAGGATGTCGCGGCGGCATGCCGACCCGTCTGGGCGAGAGTGACCGGCACTTTCGCTGCCCGGGGAGGCCTTCGCAGCGTGATTGAAGCGCGGTACCCATGACCAACGGATTGCCCACGACTGAGGCCTTTTAACCGCCTGGCGATCTCATTACAGCGCCTGCCGAGGCTTCGGGCATCATGGCGACCTACGCAATCGGCGACATTCAAGGCTGCTTCAAGTCCCTCCGTCGCCTCCTCGAGCATATCTCCTTCGACCCGCAAGAAGACCGGTTATGGCTGGTCGGGGATCTGGTCAATCGGGGACCGGATTCATTGGCCACGCTTCGCTTCCTTAAATCGCTCGATGCGTCGGTCTTTCCGGTCTTAGGGAACCATGACTTATTGCTGCTGGCTGCCGCAGAGGACATCGTCACGCTTCGTCCCAAAGATACGATACAGGACGTCCTTTCCGCCGCTGACCGGTCCGAGCTGACGGGCTGGTTGAGACGCCAGCCCCTGTACCGGCGAAGCGGTGACTTCGTGATGGTGCATGCGGGCCTCCTCCCACAATGGAGCATCGACGAAGCCGCGACATTGGCGCAGGAAGTCGAGACCGTGCTTGCAGGACCGGACTACAAGACGCTGTTGCGTGAACTGTTTCACGGCACGACGCCTCAATGGGATCCCGCACTCAAAGGCTTGGAACGCCTGGTCAGCATCACGCGGGTGTTTACACGCCTGAGGACTACCACTCCGGAAGGTCAACTATCGAGCTTCTCAGGACCGCCCGACGAGGCCCCGGCCGGATTTCTGCCGTGGTTCCGCATTCCCAATCGACGGAGCGGCAATGCGACCGTCATCACCGGTCACTGGGCGGCGCTCGGACTTCACATTGAACCGAACTTGCTCGCCATCGACAGCGGCTGTGTATGGGGACGGCAGCTCACGGCTGTTCGTCTGGAAGATCGCTCTGTCCACCAGGTCGAATACGCGGATCGGCGTGAGTGACCGCAGGCCCAGATGTGGCAGCAGCAGGCTACTCAAAATGACAGCGATTTCCCCTCCGGACGCATCGAGACGCGCCCTTCCGCAACCAAGGCCTCAAGGGGAGGCGTGCTAGTGGTAGGACTCCGAATCGGAGGGAAACTTGCCCTGCTCCACTTCCTCTTTGTATCGGCGGAGCGCCTGCAGGGCATCGGCTCTCAGATGCGCATACGGTTTGACGAACTTCGGCGTGAATTCGTCGAATAGCCCGAGCAGATCGTAGAGCACCAACACTTGTCCGTCACAGTGAGGGCCGGCACCGATTCCAATGGTGGGAATCGTCAGCTGCTCGGTGATCGTCTTCGCAAGCGCGGCGGGAATCGCTTCGAGGACAATCGCCGCCGCACCAGCCTGCTCGAGTGCCTTGGCATCGGACACGATCGTCTTCGCCCGCTCCGCATTCTTTCCCTGGACTTTGTACCCTCCGTACTGATGCACGGACTGCGGCGTCATCCCGAGATGGCCAAAGACGGGAATACCGACCTGAGTCATGGCCTCGACACGGTCGACCATCGCCGCGCCGCCTTCGAGTTTGACAGCATGCGCTCCAGCCTGGAGAAACCTGCCGGCGTTGCGGAGCGCCTCCTCCTTGCCTGCCTGGTACGACATGAACGGCATATCGCCGATCACGAGAGACCTTTGGGCGGCGCCTGCCACAAGCCTCGTGTGGTACAGCATGTCTTCCATCGTCACCGAAAGCGTGTTGGCTTTCCCTTGGACCACGACGCCGAGCGAATCACCGACGAGCAACACGTCGATGCCCGCCTGTTCCAACAAACGCGCGAACAAGGCGTCGTAGGCCGTGACCACGATGACCTTTTTTTTATCCCGCTTGCAGCGATGAAGATCGGGAATCGTCATGATGTGAACTTACCCAAAAATCCACAAACGCTAGGCATCAATGATACAGGATGATCAAAAAGGCGGTCCAGCAAGGCCGCAGTCACCGAGATGGCGAGGCGTGTATTTTTTCTCACCCCCCACCCATTACCTGTCGGAACAGGCATTTTCCCAGGCCGTACGTTGAGCCTCTAAGCGATGCGAACACGGAGCTCGGTGAAAGACGCGTCTCGGCGCCTCGGGGGGTGAGAACATGGATTTTTCCAGCATCCTGTCAGGCTAGGTGCGCCTTTGTGATGATTTCACCAAGCCGATGAATACCCTTGATCGCCATAATGTGCACTCCGTCGCAATGACGGCGCACCGCAGCGATGGTGCGGACGGCAATATCGACGCCGACCTCCTCCGACTTGTCGCCGGCCTCGCGAAGCTCATCGATCATGGGCTGTGGAACGGACATGCCCGGGATGTTGGCGTTCATGAACTCGGCCATTTTTGCATTGCGCAACAGGAGAATTCCCGCCAGGACCTTGACCTTGAAGGGACGGACCTTGGTCATGAACGCGGCAAACTGCTCGGGGTTGTAGACGGCCTGCGTTTGAAAAAATTGCGCGCCCGCCTTGACTTTCACTTCAAATTTGGCCAGCACGGGTCCCACGAGATCTGCCTCCGGCGTCACCGCAGCGCCGATCGTGAAATCAGTGGTTCCGTCCAGCTTGTTGCCGGCGTAATCCCGGCCATTGTTCAATCCCTGGACGAGGCCCATCACCTGGACGGAGTCGAGATCGTAGACCGGCTTGGCCTCCTTATGGTCGCCGACGGTCGGATAGTCGCCGGTCAAACAGAGGACGTTGCGAATCCCGAGCATGTGCGCACCCATCAGATCCGACTGCATCGCGATCCGGTTGCGGTCTCGGCAGGTCAACTGCATCACGGGATCGTGGCCCAACTCGTACAGCAATCGGCAGACCGGCAGCGAGCCGGCGCGCACGACTGCGGCCGTGTTGTCGGTCACGTTCACGCCATGGACGCGTCCCAAGAGCTGCTTGGCGTTGTCCAGGACCCCGTTGATGTTGGTCCCTTTAGGGGGATTGTACTCGACGGTGACTGCGAACTCTCCCCGGTCCAGGACGTCCTTGAGCCTTTTCGGTTCCCGACCCATGTTGCGACCTATTCCCAAGCCTTCCCGATTACAGCATCCCTGCCATTCTCTTAGCAGACTCCACCGTATTGTCCAGCAACATTGCAATCGTCATGGGTCCGACGCCGCCGGGCACGGGGCTGATCCACCCGGCCTTCTGACTCACCGGTTCAAAATCGACGTCGCCGCACAGTTTGCCGTCCGGCAGCTTGTTGGTCCCGACATCGATGACGACCGCGCCTTCGCGGACCATGTCCGCTGTCACAAACTTCGCTTTGCCGATGGCTACCAGCAAGAGCTCGGCCTCGCGGCAGACGGCCGGCAGGTCCTTGGTTTTCGAATGACAGATCGTCACGGTCGCATGCCGCTGTAGCAACATCAGGGCCAGCGGCTTTCCCACAATGTTGCTGCGCCCGACCACTACGGCGCGTTTGCCTTCGATCGGCACGCCCGTGGATTCGATCATCTTGATCACGCCCTTCGGGGTGCAAGCCTCGAAGACCGGGTGACCCTCCACGAGCCTGCCGAAGTTGTACGGATGAAAGCCGTCGGCATCTTTGTGAGGACTGACGGCTTCAAGAATCACACGGCTGTCGATGTGCCTGGGCAACGGCAATTGGACGAGGATGCCGTGGATTTTCGGATCGGCATTCTTCTTTTCAATCAGCGCAAGCAGTTCGGCCTGAGTGGTATGGGCGCTCAATTTGTGGTCGTCCACATAAATGCCGGCCAGTTCGCAGGCCTTCTGCTTGTTCTTCACATACACATGCGAGGCCGGATCGTCTCCAACGAGAATCGTGGCTAATCCCGGTCTGATGCCCGTTTTTGTCAACACCGCCGCTGAGGTGGCGGCCAAGCCCTCGCGTACCGACTGTGCCAACGCCTTCCCATCAATCAGTCGAGCAGCCACAACGTCCTCCATTAGGAAGATCAACCGGAAGAAGTGCCGTAGACCGGACTGATTCACCGGTCTTTCTTTGAAGGAGGGCACCTTAGCAGGCCAATTTTGCGCAAGTCAACGTGGCGGCCGCTCGCCGGCGTCGAACGACATCGTTCGTCAATTTGTTGACAGTTTCTTTGACTCACGGCTACGATGAACAGATGTCTTCGCGATGTCGGCACACGGTCTCCCCCATCCCTCTATGATCCGTCGCCACTTTTGCCTCTTCATTGCCGCCGGATCGTTGTGCCTGGCGACGGCTCCGTGCGACGTGTTGGCCCAAATCACGGTGACCAATCTGCAATCTCCCTATAGCTTCGTGAGCAGCACTTCGGGCAAGGAGTATTTCATTTCAAGCGTGAACGGCGAGCCGGAGGCTGCGGATAACAACGGGTTCATCACCAAACTCGACGCCAGCGGCAACATCGTCAATTTGAAGTTCATCCAAGGCGGCACGCGCAGCGTGACCCTGAATGCCCCGAAGGGCATGGCGGTGGTCGAGCAGACACTGTACGTGGCCGATCTGGACCAACTGCGAGCGTTCGACATCGTCAGCGGCAATCCGGTGGCTTCCGTTCCAATGCCGGGAGAACCCCAGCAAGCGCTGGCCAGTCTGACCGATGTCGCGTACAACGGGGCGGGATTGCTCTATTGTTCCGACCAGCGGGCGAACCGCATCTATCGGGTGGAACTTCCGTCGCGGAAGGCAACGCTTTTTGTGGCCGATCCGGCACTCGCCGGTCCGGCGGGATTGGCGGTTCATCCCAAATCAGGAGAACTCGTTGCGGTCAGTTGGAACAAAGGCAAGATCTTTTCCATTACGCCTCAGGGTGCTGTCTCCGAGATATTCTCCAACGGATTTTTTTCAAGCCGCTTCTCCAATCTGCGCGGAGTAGATTTTGATCGCTGGGGCAACATGTACGTGTCCGATTTCACCACAGGCAAAGTCTGGCGGATGACGTGGGACAAACGCTTTCAAGTTATCGCCGAGTACCTGCCCTCTCCAGGCGATCTCGGCATCGACCGTGCCAATAATCTGATTCTCGTCCCGTATGAATTCGCCCATGCGGCGGAAATGAATGGCCTCGAAGCCCCCCGCGAAGGGAAGTCAAAACAGGAAAAACGCACTCTGGCCGATTATGGCTTTATCCCCCCGCCACCAAAGCCGCCGGAAGGAACTGCAAAGAAATGAGCGAGTGCGCCTATTGTAAACAGCGGAAAGGAAAGCGGCCTTGTCCGGCGTTGGGCGTCATCTGCAGTCTTTGCTGCGGTGAACACCGGATCATCCGGGTCGCGTGTCCTTCCGATTGCATCTATCTCGGCAGTGGAAGCGATTACCAACAAAAGCGCCTGAGCGAGCAGTTCATGCCGCTCCGGCGGGAGTTCTACCGTGAAATCGGCGAAGCCGGCGGAGAGAAAGCCGTCGCACTTTTCAATTTGATCGAGGTCGTAACGTTCAGTTACTTCCAGGGACGGCGGGATGGTCAGGACGCCGAGGTGGTCACCGCGATTCAGGCGTTGCGCCGGACTCTGAGCCCGCTGCATGTGCCCTCCGCGCCGATGCCGGTATTTGCCGAACATCTGAAGAAAGAATACGAGACCTTCAAGAAGGAGAATCCCCAACGGGTCCCCGACGCCTCGACCGCACCGGAAATTCTCGATCGGGCCCTGAAGTTCATCGCCGATTTTTCGGGACAGGACTTTCAGTCGCAACGATTTCTAAGCGGCCTCGTCGGGTATGTGAAGGCCTACCATCCGGAAATTGCGGCGCATCTGACAAAGCAGCAGCAGCCCGGCCACATCGTTCTTCCCGGCCAATCGTTCATGCCACCGGCCGCTCCTGAGCCGCATACCCACGGACCCGGCTGCGAACACCATCATCATTGAAGGCAGGAGGCCCGACTGGAATGGCAGTCGAAAGAGAAAAGAAGGTTCGACGTTCCAGGCGGGTCGATCTACGGTGCCAGCTCGGATTCTCTTCGGATGAAATCGAAGGGGAGGCGCACGTCACCAACATTTCCACGGGGGGATGCCGGGCCGAATCGGAGATCAACGTCGCAGAAGAATTGCAATTTGTTGTGCTCCTTCATCTGCCGGGGCAAAGCCCGGTCAAAATCGAGCGCGCGGCGGTCCGCTGGGTAAAAGGCAACGCGTTTGGGCTGAGCTTCATGCTCTTCCTGCCTTCCGAGCGGGCGAAACTTCAGAAATACTTGGACAGTCTCGCCTGACGTTCCCCTCCATCACTCCACGATTGTGACGGTCATCTCCGTGCGGTCGTTCGGAAGATCGTGGTCGTTCCTCGGAAGATTGGCGATCTTGTCCGCCACCCCCAACCCTTTGGTCACCTCGCCGAAGACCGTGTATTTACGGTCGAGAAAAAACGAATCTTCCACGACGATGAAAAACTGTGAGCCGGCCGTGTCCGGCTCCGTCGCCCGCGCCATCGAGACGGTTCCGCGCTTGTGAGGAGTGTCGGTGAATTCCGCCTTCAAGAGGATCGGATTGCCTTTCTCATCCTTCGGCCCTCCCTGCCCGTACGTCTCCTTCCTGAGCGAATTCTTCGTGTTCGGGTCGCCTCCCTGAATCATGAAGCCGGGGATTACCCGATGAAAAATCGTCCCGTTGTAGAATCCGGACTTCGCGAGCTTGATGAAATTGTCGACGTGATTCGGAGCCAATTCCGGATGGAACTTCATCTCTATTTCACCGAAGCGGGTCTTGATGATGGCCTTAGGCCCCGGCGGTGGAAGCGGAGGAAGCACCACCTTCGTATCGGATTTGCCTCCGCATCCGCCGAGCACGTGTATGACCATCAGCGCGCAGAGCAGGGCAGCGATCTTTTCAATGTGCGCGGCGCCCGACATGTGAAACGGCGTGACCATGTTTATTCGACGGCGACCGTGATTTCGACACGTTCGTTCGGAAGATCATTACGCGGGTTTCTCGGAAGACTCACGATTTTATCCGCCACCTCCATACCCTTGACGACCTCTCCAAACACGGTGTACTGCCCATCGAGGAAGTTCGAATCCTTGACGACGATGAAAAATTGAGAGCCGGCACTGTTCGGATCGTTGGTGCGGGCCATGGAGACGATACCCCGCCGATGCGGCGTCTCGTTAAACTCCGCCTTGAGCTTCTCGTTCGGGCCACCCATCCCGTAGGATTCAGGTTTGTTGGGATCCTTGGTGTTCGGATCACCGCCTTGGATCATAAACCCCGGGATCACGCGATGAAATATCGTCCCGTTATAGTAGCCGGCCTTGGCGAGTTTGATGAAGTTCTGTACGTGATTCGGCGCCTTATCCGGGAAAAACACGATTTCCATGTCTCCGAATTTCGTCTTGATCACCGCTTTAGGCGCCTTCCCCCCAGCACCTTCGGCGGCCAGCACGACCCCTGCCGCGGGAAGCCATGCAGTCAGCATCAACAAACCTACCGCCATCCCCAAACGGAGCATTCGTCCTCGCATATCAGCGTCCTCCCTCCATATATCAACGTGCTTCGTATCTTACCATGCGTCAACGGCCGTCACGGGCAGCTTCCTGAAGGGCCTGCTTCGCTGCCGACTGTTCCGCCTCTTTCTTGCTGCGACCCGCGCCGCGCCCAACCACTTCGCCGTTGACGGTGACTTCTACCTCAAAGAGCTTGTCGTGATCCGGTCCCGACTCTCGAACGACCGCATAGGACGGCAGACTGTCGAAGCGCCGCTGACACCATTCCTGCACTTGAGTTTTATAGTCCCCTTCACCGGGCCGATGTCGGTGGCTGGCGACCTGCGACAACTCGAGTTGGAACAGTTTCGCGACCACAACGCGCGAGGAGTCCAGGCCCCCGTCGAGATGCACCGCGGCGATGACCGCTTCGACGGCATCGGCGAGCAACGAATCTTTGTCGCGCCCTTTGGAAAGCTCTTCCCCGCGCCCAAGGCGAAGGCAGGCGCCCAGATGGAGGCGTCTGGCCGCATCGGCTAACATCGATTCACTCACCAGTCTGGCTTTATGTTTGGACAACGCTCCTTCCGGCGCATGGGGCAGGAGGACCGCCAGTTGTTCGCTGATCACGAGCGACAACACCGCATCTCCGAGAAACTCCAGCCGTTCATTATCCGAACCCGCGGCTGCTCGTTGTTCATTCACATATGACTTGTGCGTCAACGCTTCTTCCAGCAAGCGAGGGTTCCGGAAGCGGTAGTCGAGCGCGATTTGAAGGGAGTCGAGCGGCGCCGTTGTCATCGGGAAGGCACCTTGGAGATGACGTCAGGGGTCGGGCTTCTTGAACAGCAGACAGGCATTGACGCCGCCGAATCCGAACGAATTCGACAGTACCACATTGACCGCCGACGGGCGGGCCTTGTGCGGGACGTAGTCGAGGTCGCACTCCGGATCGGGACGATCCAAGTTGATCGTAGGCGGCAGGATGCTGTGATGAATGGCCAGGATGCTGAAGACGGCTTCGATGCCTCCGGCGGCGCCAAGGAGGTGCCCCGTCATGGATTTCGTCGAGCTGACCGGAATGCTCGGGGCCCGCTCGCCGAACACCTGCTTGATGGCCTTTGTCTCGATGACGTCCGCCATCGTGGACGTGCCGTGCGCATTGATATAGCTGACCTGGTCCTTCGAAATACCGGCGTCGGCGATTGCCAATTCCATGCAGCGTACCGCGCCTTCGCCTTCTTCCGAAGGGGCGGTGATGTGATAGGCGTCGCTGTTCATGCCGTACCCGATGAGTTCCGCGTAAATGCGGACTCCGCGCCGCCGTGCGTGTTCCAATTCTTCCAAGACAATGACGCCCGCGCCCTCGCCGAGCACGAACCCGTCGCGATCCTTATCGAACGGCCGGCTGGCTTTCGCCGGCTCGTCGTTCCGGAAGGACAGGGCCTTGGACGCGGCGAAGCCCGCGACCCCGAGGGTCGTCACCGCCGCTTCGGCGCCGCCCGCTACCATCACGTCGGCATCGCCGCGTTGAATGAGGCGAAACGCATCTCCGATGCAGTGGTTGCCGGTTGCGCAGGCCGTGACGGCACAAGAATTCGGCCCCTTGGCGCCCAGTCTGATGGCCACCTGCCCCGACGCCAGATTGATGATCGTCATCGGAATGAAAAACGGCGAGACGCGGCCGGGCCCTTTTTCTTTGAGGACGGTATGATAATGCTCGATGGACCCCAGGCCGCCGATGCCGGAGCCGATGTACACGCCGACCTTGGCCGCTTCCTCAGGGGACACCTTGAGCCCCGCGTCATCGACAGCCAGCTGGGCGGCGCCGACGGCGTAGTGGATGAAGGCATCCATTTTCTTGATTTCTTTTTTTTCGATGAACTGGGCGGGATCGAAATCTTTCACTTCTCCGGCGATTTGCGCGTCATAGCCGGCGGGATCAAACTTGGTGATGCGGCCGATGCCTGACTGGCCGGCGCAGATCGCCTTCCATGTCTTGTCGACGCCGGTCCCCAGGGGAGTAACCAGTCCCAGGCCGGTGACCACGATGCGTCTCTTCGCACGATCACTCATCGAAACAGCCGTTACGCTTTTTCCTTGATGTAGTCGAGGGCTTTGCCGACCGTCAGGATTTTTTCAGCGTCCTCATCCGGAATCTCGATGCCGAACTCTTCTTCCAGGGCCATGACGAGCTCGACGGTATCCAGTGAGTCCGCTCCCAGATCCTCGACAAAGCTGGCCTCGGACGTCACCTCATCCTCTTCCACTCCCAACTGCTCCGCGATAATTTTCTTCACCCGTTCGTCTACTGTAGCCATAAACGTGCTGCCCTCCTTCCAGATCGTGTCGGTTCCTACGGTGGTGTCCCCGCCTTCGCTCCCACAGCGTCAGGACATGAGCATCCCGCCATTAACGTGCAATACGTGACCTGTGATGTAGGCCGCGTCTTCAGAAACAAGAAAACGAACCGCATTGGCAATATCCGCCGGCGTTCCGAGCCGGGCAAGAGGGATCTGTTTCTGTAGCGCCTCCTTGACCTCAGGCGACAATCCTTGCGTCATCGCCGTATCGATAAATCCCGGCGCCACGGCATTGACCGTCACATTCCGGCTGGCGTATTCCCTGGCGACGGTTTTCGTGAATCCGATTACAGCCGCCTTTGAGGCGGCATAGTTGGCCTGGCCGACGTTCCCCATCGCGCCGACGATCGAGGCGATGTTGACTATCCGACCATAGCGCTGTTTGGTCATGGGCTGCAAGACCGCCTTTATGCAGTGAAAGGTGCCGTTGAGATTCACTTGCAGGACCAGATTCCAGTCCTCCTCCCTCATTCTCAACAGAAGGCCGTCACGGGTGATTCCCGCATTGTTGACCAAGATATCGATCTTGCCCCATTCCCTGAGGACCTGTTCGGCCATGGCCTTGGCCTCGTTGGCGTCTGCCACATTCACCTTGACGTTGAGCGCTTTACGTCCGGCCTTCTCAACGGCAGTCACCGTGTCCTTCGATCGGGAAGGATCCAAATCGGCGACCACGATGTCCGCGCCCGCGGCGGCCAACGTTTCGGCAATCGCGCGGCCGATGCCCTGCGCCGCCCCCGTGACTATTGCCACTCGCCCCTGCAATGTCATGCCCACTCCTTGTGTGCCTTACACTCCCAATGCGGTCCTTGTTGCGTCCAACGATTTGGAATCGTTGACATTGAGCGTCGCGGCCTGAGGCACGATCCGCCGGATCAATCCGCTCAGGACGGTGCCCGGTCCGATCTCGACGAACGTTTTCACGCCCATCTCCGCCATCACGCGCACTGAATCCTCCCACAGAACCGAAGACGGCAGTTGGCGCACCAGCGACGCTTGAATGTCGGTAGCTTTGACGATGGGCTTCGCTTCAGCGTTGTTGATCAACGGCATCCGGAGATCGGCCCAGGCAATCGCCGCAAGGTCAGCGGCCAGGCGGTCAGCGGCTTTTTGCATGAGCGGAGTATGCACCGGAACGCTCACGGGTAGCGGAACAGCCTTTTTACAACCTTTTTTCTTAGCAATCTCTATGGCTCGCTCGACCGCCGCTTTTTCTCCGGCGATCACGACCTGACCCGGCGAATTGAAGTTGGCGGCTTGAACGACCCCCATCGAACTCGCTTCAAGGCATGCCTGCTTGACTGCATCCGCATCGAGTCCCAGCAAGGCAGCGACTGCTCCCGTGCCCGGCGTAACCGCCTCGGCCATGTAGCGCCCTCGCTTCTGTACGATGGCGACTGCCTCTCGAAACGTGAGGCCTCCGGCGGCAACCAACGCCGTGTACTCACCCAGGCTATGCCCCGCGACCGCCGAGGGAGTGATTTTCACGGGCAGGAGGGCGCGCAGCGCAGCGATGCTGCTCACGAGCAGCGCCGGCTGGGTATGTTCCGTCAAATTCAGCGTCTCTGCAGGACCGTTGAAACAGAGTGCGGCAACGTCATATCCCAGGACTGCGGAGGCTTCCTCATACACCTCCCTGAGAGCGGGCGATGCCTCGTACAGGGTTTTGCCCATCCCTACGGATTGAGAACCCTGACCCGGAAATACGAAGGCGACGCCTGAATTCATAAGGGGTTAGATATCTTCGAAACGCCTTGGAAAGTCAACGAGAAACTTCCCGGCCAGGCATTCACACGTTATCGTGACCCCGCCCCGTTGCATTGCCCGGAGGCTACCATCTGATGAGCGCGGACGCCCAGGTGAGGCCGGCGCCGAACGCACCCAGCATGACGAGCGACCCCTGCTTGATCCGGCCTTGCCGCACGGCTTCGTCGAGTGCGATCGGTATTGAAGCGGCGGAAGTATTCCCATACCGGTCCAGATTCAGCATGACTTTTTCCAGCGGCAGCCCCAAGCGGTCGGCCACCGCGTTGAGGATGCGCACATTGGCTTGATGCGGCACGTAGAGGTCCAGATCGTCGATGCTTACATGGTTTGCGGCCAGCGTCTCGCGGGCAATTTCTTCTAACGTGCGGACCGCCACCTTGAAGGTTTCATTGCCCTTCATCTTGATGCAGTTCAGTTTTTCGGCCAGCACCTTTTCGGAAGGCGGCAAACGTGAGCCACCGCCGGGCACGGCGATCAATTCCCACAGGGCCCCGTCGGACCGTAGATGCGTGGACAGGATGCCGTTCATCCCCTCGCTGGCACTGACCACCGCGGCGCCGGCTCCGTCCCCGAAGAGCACGCAGGTATTCCGATCGGTCCAATCCGTAATGGCCGACATGACCTCGGATCCGACGACGAGCACATGGCGCATGCCGGTTTTGACGTAGGCATCGGCCATTGACAGCGCATACACGAACCCGCAGCAGGCCGCGGCCAGGTCGCAGGCTGCGGCCTTCGTGGCGCCCAGTTGATGTTGGATGAGACAGGCGGTGGCCGGCAGCGGATAATCGCCGGTACAGGTTGCAAGGAGAATCATGTCGAGGTCCGCCGCGCTGATATTTGCAGCCTCGAGCGCACGGCGTGAAGCTTTCACGGCCAGATCGGAGCAGGCCTCTCCTGGCCCGACCACTGCACGCGCCCGGATCCCCGTCCGTTCGGTAATCCATTGATCGGACGTGGCGACCATGTTCTCGAGGTCGGCGTTGGTGAGGATTTTTGCCGGCACATACGAGCCGGTTCCGGTAATACGGGCTTTCATGCCGATGGTTCCTCGGTCGGGCCGCTCTGAGAAACGCTTTGTTCGATGTCGCGCTGGATAAGCGCATCCACGTGACTTTCTGCGAGGCCTTTGGCGCGGCGGATGGCGTTCTTGATTGCCTTCGCCGACGAACGCCCGTGACAGATCATGGTAATGCCGTTCACGCCAAGCAGCGGCGCTCCGCCGAATTCGGCGTAATCGATGCGCCGTTTAAGTTTCACCAGCGGAGCCGCGATGAGCGGGTACGCCAGGCGTCCGAAAAACGATCCCGAAATTTCCTTGAACAACAGCTTTTTGATGGTATCGGCGACGCCTTCCGATATCTTGAGCGCGACATTCCCGATAAAGCCGTCGCAGACGACGACATCCGCGTTGCCGCTGTAGACGTCGCGGCCTTCCACATTGCCGACAAAGTTCAATGGACTGCTTTTGAGCAGCTTGAACGCTTCTTTCGTCACTTCGTTGCCCTTGCTGTCCTCTTCGCCGATGCTCAAGAGCCCCACCCGCGGATTGGGTTTCTTAAACAGGTGCTGTCCGTACTCGTTGCCCATGATGGCGAATTGCAGGAGGTGTTGGGCGGTGCAATCAACGTTCGCCCCCACATCGAGCATGATCGCCTCGCCGGTCAGCGTAGGCAGGCTGGTCGCGATGGCTGGACGCTCCACGCCCTTCATCAATCCGAGCACAAAGAATGACGCCACCATGCTCGCGCCGGTATTGCCGGGACTGACGACACCCTGCGCCTCACCGCTTTTGACCAGCTCCGTGGCAATCCAGATGGACGAATCGCGTTTCTTGCGTGCGACAGCTGCCGGCGACTCATGCATCTCCACCACTTGCGGCGCATGCTTGATCGACAAGCGGCCGTCGGTGCAGCCGAGACGGTGACATTCGTCCGAAAGGATCTTCTCGTCGCCGACGAGGATGACCTCGACGTTGAATTCTTGCGCGGCCTGAAGAGCGCCCTCGATACAAGGAGCTGGACCATGGTCACCGCCCATGGCGTCGAGAGCAATCTTCATAGTGGTGGCGTCCTCACAGGAGGTGGCTGGAGACCCGATAACCGTGACGTTTGCAGTCGTACGGATGGGGCGAAAGCTTAGCGTCGGCGACCGCCGGGTCCCGGCCGGACGGGGCTCTAAACTTCTTCCACCTGAATGACGGCCTTGCCCTTATAGGTTCCGCAATTCAGACAGGTATAGTGCGGCAGCTTCAGTTCGTGACATTGAGGGCACACGGACATGCCGGGCGGGGTCACCCGCAGCTTTTGGGTCCGGCGCTTGTCACGTCTCGCTCGTGAATGCTTGTGTTTCGGATTAGGCATGGTTCTTCCTCCAACAGCCGGTCATGGGAGCGTCGCGGCCCTCTCGGCTGACTGATCAGTTTTTGGTATTTCGGATGACGCGAATCGCCGTTGAAGGCGCTTCTGCCGGACACTGACAAGGCCCTTCGTTCAAATCTTTTCCGCATCGTTCACACAATCCGGCGCAATTCTCCCGGCAGAGCGGCTGCATCGGGGCGGCCAGAATGATGTGCTCCCGCAGCATCGGGGCAAGTTCTAGATGATCACCTTGGTAAAAATAACGATCGTCGCCTTCGTCTTCCTGATCGATATCCGTTTCGGTTTTCGGCGACCCCGGCCGTCCCTTGCGCGGCTCGCTCACCTTGGATTGACGGGTGCCGACTTTCGATTCTTTCCCCTCCCGGGCAAACGCCGCATGCACGGAAAACACCAAGGCATCGTCGTATTCTTTCAGACAGCGGACGCACTGACGGACGACGGTTCCCTCAAGGACACCGGTGACGGCGATCATCTCGTCGGCGGGCGCCAAGTCGAGGCTGATCGAGACTGGGCCGCGGAGCGTCGCATCGGTATCGGCGAGCCCCAGTTCATCAGCCGTCACATCTGCAACCAACGACAGCCCTTCGGCCGTAATATCTGACACCAGCGGTGTGAGCACTCCCATCGTGATCCCTGTGTCGATTGGCATTCCCAACGCCGTTCTTACCGCTCTTCGGCAAAGCTGATCAGTGCGATGTGACGCGCCCGCTTCACGGCGGTTGTCAGCTCGCGCTGATGCCCGAGACAATTGCCTGAAATCCGGCGCGGCACGATCCGCCCTCGCTCGGTCAGAAAATTTCTCAACAGTCCTACGTCCTTGAAATCAATGGAACCCTTCTCAATGCAAAACCGACACGGGCGGCGCCGCTGAAAAAATCGTCCCCCGCCGCCTCCGTCACCCCGTCCGCCGCTGCTTCCGCGTTCACGTTCCATAATGTCCCTCTCTCAGTTATTGCGGTTCTTCATATTCGTATCCTGCCTCTTCGTGCGCCGGGGTCTCGCCGCCGCCAATGTGAGCGCCGCCGGCGTCGCCGCGTTTCGGTAGGAATGTGACGGTTTGCGCAACGACTTCGTGCTTGCTGCGCTTCTGCCCGTCCTCCGTCTCCCAGCGCCGCTGCTGCAGACGTCCGTCTACAATGATGCCGTTTCCCTTGCTGAGATACTGGCCGCAATGTTCCGCCTGCTTGCCGAACACGACGATGTCCACGAAGCAGACTTCCTCTTTTAGGTCATCCCCCTGCTTATAGCGACGGCTTACCGCCAGCCCGAGCGAGGCCACCGGTGTTCCGTTCGGTGTGTACCGTAATTCGGGGTTACGCGTGAGATTGCCGATCAGGATGACTTTGTTAAACCCGGCCACCAGTCAACTCCTCAGACGGCGCCTCCGCGGCACGGCGGGGCACTAGTTCTTTTTCGAGGTGGACGGTAAGAAACTTGATGATGTTGTCTTCGAGGCGGTACGCGTGTTCCAACTCACCCACCGTATTGTTGGGAGCCTTGAAATAAAAGTATACGTACGTGCCTTTTCGCTCGCGCCGGACTTCGTAGGCCAGCTTCTTGCGGCCCCAATTCTCGGACTTGATGAACTGCGCGCCGGTTCTGTCGGCGACGCCTTTCATCTTCTCGATGAGCGCATTCGTCTCCTCGTCGGAGACGGACGGACGAATAATGAACAGAGACTCGTAGAGCTCCATGCAGCGATCCTCCTGGACAAGGCCCCGGAATGCATCCGGAGCGAGGTGTAGGCGCAGCCTGAGACGGCGGCGAAGCCGAGAACCTAACACAGCCGAAACGGCTGATGCAAATAGGGTTTTTTCCGATTGACTCCAAGTCTGTCCGCTTGTAACCATTGGATACAAGCAAACTCACCGCGTGTACTAATGGAACGGCAGATCGCCTGTTTATTCATTCCTGCCTTCGAAATTGCGCTGGCCCGCACGGACAATGCGGCGCTCCGGAATCGACCGGTCGCCGTGGCCCCTGTTCATACGTCGCGGGCATTGATTCGTGAAGTGTCCCTTGAAGCGTCGCAGGAAGGCCTCCAGCCTGGCATGTCCGTCGAACTGGCGCGGATGCTGTGTCCGGCTGTACGGATCGTTGCTCCGGACTCCTCGCGTGTGCAGGCGGCGCATCGCGAACTGCAACAGCGAGTGCTCGCCTGTGCGCCGGCATGGGAATCGATCAGACCCGGCTCGCTGTTTCTTGACTTCACAGGCACGACCCGGCTCTTCGGTCCGCCGATCGATACGGCCACCCGTCTCGGCCGCGAACTGACCCGCCACCAGGGATGGCACAGCGTCATCGGATTGGCGGCCAGCAAGCTCGTCTCCCAATTGGCTGCCACCACGCTGAAACGACCGCCACAAGTCCTCTGGATTCACCCCGGCTCCGAACCGCCGTTTCTCGCTCCCCTGTCGTCGATGTTGCTGCCCGGCCTCTCCCGCACCTCGACCTCACCGGTGATGCAGCGGCTCGAGGATTTGAACCTGCGTACGCTCGGAGCCATCGCCTCGGTGTCGCTGGCACATCTGGAAGCGGCATTCGGCGCGTCCGCCGCTCTCTTGCACAACTGGGCGTTAGGCATCGATCCTTCGCCGGTGCATCCGCTCGCCGCACAGCCGGTCATCGAACGGACCATCGTTCTCGACCCGGATGAAGTGGATGACTCTCTGCTCCTCGGACGGCTGTATGGCGTGCTGGAGAAACTCTGCGCCTTGCTCCGGGAACAGCAACGCGTCTGTCGGCGGCTGCGGCTCTCCATCCGGCACAGCGACCACGTCGAGCACACCGCGTATGAACGATTGCCGCAAGGCACCTGCTGGGAAGCCGATCTTCAACCGGTGCTCACGCGTCTGTTCTACCGGTGTCTGCGCCGGCGAATACGCCTGACACGGCTGACGTTGCAGGTCGAGAGATTGGAGCCGCCGGCCGAGCAACTGTCGCTGTTTGATGAGACAGCGTCGGTCCCGCCGTCATCCCATCGGCTATCCACCACCCTGGACGTCATTCGAGCGAGATTCGGCGAGCGCTCTGTGCGCTGGGGGAAAACGTTGCGATGACGCCCGCTTTCATCCACCTGCATGTGCATTCGGAGTATTCGGCCATGCGTGGTGTGTCGTCCTTGGAACTCCTATGCCACTCCGCTCAGCAGTGCGGATTTCCCGCCATGGCCTTGACCGACACCAACGGATTGTATGGCGCGATCAGGTTCGTCGAAGAGGCGCGACAACAGGGCCTTCGCCCGATCCTCGGCGCCGAGTTGACGACCGATGACCACCGGGCAATTCTCTTGGTCAAGACACCGGATGGGTATGCTTCACTCTGCCAACTTCTGTCGGAACGGCATACCAACCTCTCATTTGATTTTCTCGAAGCCGTACCGCGTTTTCGAGACGGCTTAATCGTGGCGACCGACGATGAATCCGCGCTTGTGCGATGGGCGGCGGAATCTCGCGAAGATCTCTACGTGGAATTGACTCCCGGGCCGCCGATGCATTCCACCCTCTTGCTCAGCCGCCGCCTCGGCCTCCCCCCGGTCGCCACCAACCGTGTGCATTTTTCCCGCCCGCAGGAATTTTCGACGCATCGGTTGTTGCGCGCAATAGCGATGAATACAACCCTCTCACGGCTGCCGGACGCCGAGTGCGCCGCCCCGGCGCAATGGCTGATGTCCGGCGTCTGCATGGCGCGGCATTTCCCCCATGTTCCTGAGGCCTTGGAAAACACCGTTCGCATCGCCGAAGCCTGCCATAGCGAATGGCGTTTCGGCGAGACAATTTTCCCTGCCTTCCGCCGAATGAAGGATGAGGAGGCTTTTGTCCTCCTCAAAGAGAAAACCTACGAAGGAGCGCTCGGACGCTACGGCAGTCTGTCGCAGGAAGTCCATGAACGAATCGAGAAGGAATTGACCGTCATCCGGCAGAAACGTTTCGCCCATTACTTTCTCGTCGTCGAGGAAATCGTCGGCCAGGCGCCTCGTACGTGTGGTCGGGGTTCGGTCGCCGCGTCGATCGTTTCCTATTGCCTTCGGATCACGCATGTCGACCCGCTGAAACATCATTTGTTCTTCGAACGGTTTTTGAGTCCCGGCCGCAAAGATCCGCCGGATATCGACATCGATTTTCCGTGGGACGAGCGGGATCGGATTCTCAACTGGGTGTTCCGGCAATACGGTGAGCGCCAGGCGGCAATGGTCGCAAATCAAAACAGCCTCGGCTTCCGGGCAGCGATCCGCGAAACAGCGAAGGTGTATGGAATTCCCGCCGCGGAAATCACGAGGGTCGCCGCGTGTGTCATCAGGCAACAAGCGCTTTTGCACTTTGCCCAAGCGCCGACCAACGAGCAATGGGTCCGCCGGCTGTGCCGGGTTCTGACGCTCCAGGCGCCGTGGCCCTCCATCCTCAGAGACGCGCTTCGGGCGCAAAATCATTTTCGCCATTTGTCGATGCACTGCGGCGGCGTCGTCATCGTTCCGGACGATATTCGACGGTATGTCCCCGTCGAGTTCACCGTGAAACGTCTGCCCGTCATTCAATGGGAAAAGGACCAAACGGAGGAGGCCGGGCTCGTCAAGATCGACCTGTTGGGAAACCGGTCGCTGGCCGTCATTCGCGACGCCATTGCCGCCGTAGCCAGTCATACGGGGCGGATCATCGATTATGCCGCATGGGATCCGCTGCACGACGAGAGCACACAGGATCTCATCCGGCGCGGCGATACCATCGGTTGTTTTTACATCGAATCTCCAGCCACCAGGCTTTTGCTCAGGAAGCTGTGGAACGGCATGCCGTCGGACCGCCTCGCGGCGGCCGACGTCTTCGAGTATCTGGTGATGGTGTCGTCGCTAGTCCGGCCGGCTGCAATCACCTTCGTGAACGACTTCATCCAGCGCGCGCATGGGGAGTCACATCGTCCCCTGCATCCCTTGATGGAATCCATTTTACAAGAGACGCACGGGATCATGGTCTATCAGGAGGATGTCACGAAAGTGGCCATGGCGCTCGCCGATTTTTCGCTCGACGATGCGGATCAACTCCGCAAGGTCATCAGCAAAAAGCATAAGCACCGGCAACTGCGGGATTATTACCACCAGTTCTGCCGCGGCGCCGCGAACAACGGTGCATCAGCCGCCACGATCGACAAGATTTGGACAATGATCATGAGCTTTTCGGGCTACAGTTTCTGCAAGCCTCATTCGGCGAGCTATGCCCAGGTATCGTTCAAATCCGCCTATCTTCGTGCGCACTACCCGGCTGAATTCATGGCGGCCGTCCTCAGCAATGAAGGCGGCTTTTATTCGACCTTTGCTTACCTTTCGGAGGCACGGCGGATGGGACTGGCGATTCTGCCGCCGGATGTGAATGCCAGTGACTGGGCCTATTCCGGTGAGGGAGACCGGCTGCGGATGGGCTTGATGCAAGTGAAGACCATCTCGAAAGCGCTGGGCACCAGGATTATGGCGGAGCGCGCAGAGAGTGGCCCTTACCGGTCGTTTCACGATTTTTTACGGCGGGTGAAACCGGAACTCGGGCATACCCGCGCCCTGGTCCGCGCCGGTTGCTGCGATTCTCTCTCAGGTGAGTTGACGAGGCCCGCCTTATTATGGCGGTTGTATGCCGGACTCGAAGCCGAATCCGGTCCATTACCCGTCCCGGACGAGTATCCCGCATTCCAAAAACGGACGCATGAGATCGAGTCGTTCGGGTTTCTCGCCAGCCGTCATCCCTTGACGGTATACCGCAAGCCGATCGAGCAGCTGCAGCCGGTACCCGCCTCAGAGATGCACCGGTTCATCGGAAGCCGCATCACCATGGTGGGATGGCTTATCACCGAGAAGCCCGTTGAAACCAAACAGGGTCAGGCGATGGAATTCATTACCCTCGAAGATTGCACCGCCCTCTACGATGCGACGCTCTTTCCCGAGGTGTATCGACGTTGCAGTCATCTACTGTCAACCCACCGCGCCTATCTCGTAGAGGGACTCGTTGAAGCGTCCTTCGGTGTCGTGACGCTCACGGTGCTCGAGCTCCGCAGCTTGGAGTCCGGGACAGACGACGACCGCCCGAAAAGATCCGATCCACAAACATGGTATGATGATCCATGCGACGCCTCGTCCGATCCGCCCGTCCATTTCTCCCCGCTCACCTGACCATGGCTCAATTACGGGAGTCTTCAGCCGCTTGCACCGGATGCGACTTGTACAAGGATGCCACTCAAACGGTCTTTGGCGAAGGACACGTCCATGCGTCACTCTTGTTCGTCGGCGAACAGCCGGGTGACCAGGAAGACCTGGCCGGGAAACCGTTTGTCGGTCCCGCGGGGAAAATGCTGGACAAGGCTCTGGCTGAAAGCGGCATTGCCCGTCGCGACGTCTACGTCACCAATGCCGTGAAGCACTTCAAGTGGGAGCCGCAGGGAAAGCGCCGGAAGCACAAAAAGCCCTCGGCCCTCGAAATTGCGGCTTGCCGGCCCTGGCTGGAGGCGGAAACACAGCTCGTAAAACCGCGCGTCGTGGTCTGCCTTGGCGTCACCGCGGCCCAATCCGTCTTCGGCAAGACCGTCCGCCTCAACGAACTACGGGGACGGGCGTGGAGCACGCCGGTTGCGGCCACCGTGTTTGTGACGGTGCATCCGTCGGCAGTCCTTCGACATCCTGAGCCGGCCGAACGAGAGCGCGAATACCGGCGCTTCGTTGAAGATCTCCAAAGGATCCGAAAGCATTTGCGGTCGAAGGCCGCATAAACGCAATTCATGCGGCGAAGACCATCTTTCGCTAAGCCCTGCCTGCTCATCATTGACATGATCAATGAATTCGACTTTGAGGGCGGCGCACGGCTGCTCCCGGCGATCGAACGGACAGCCCGACATATCGCCGCCGTCAAACGGCGCATGAAACACGTACGCTATCCTGTCGTGTACGTGAACGACAATTTCGGAAAGTGGCGGTCCGATTTCCGAAAATTGGTGGCCCGTTGCGTGGACGAACAGTGTCGAGGAAAGCAGGTCGCAAGAATCCTCGCCCCCGAAGACGACGATTACTTTGTGTTGAAACCCAAACATTCAGGCTTTTATGCGACGCCACTCGAACTTCTGCTCCGCTATCTGAAAGTCGACGGAGTGGTCATTACGGGCATCGCAGGCGATAACTGCGTGTTGTTCACCGCCGCCGACGCCTACATGCGTGAATTCAGCATCGCCGTTCCGGCAGATTGCGTCGTATCTTTGAATGAGGACAGGAATCGATCGGCGCTGGAACACATGCGGGCATCCCTCAAGGCTGATATACGGCCCTCGGGGAAGATACGTTTTCGTCGTGCGGCGTAATGCGACCGAGAGGTCGCGTCCACTTATCTGGCGGTTTCAAACCAGTAAATTACTTCGAACAGATGCAGATCCGTGCCGCGGCTCTCTGAGCCATAAATGGTCGCGTCCGAATAATGTTGAAAATGATATCCCGCCCCTAAAGGACCGGCGAAGCGGCTTGTGATACCGAACGTCCATACGAATTGAAACGGACCGCCGAAATCCTGCGATCCAAATGTGTGGCGGGTGAAGAGGCCGCCGCCGGCGCCCATATCGATCGTTACGAGTCCGTCCTTGCGGCCGAAGGCGATGTCGACCGGCACGAACGTGAACACGCCGGCCGTGTCTTGCGCGCCCCTGAGGACACCGGCGGAGCCTAGCATGCGCGTTCTGAAAATCCAGCCGGAGCCGACTTCCCACTCCCACGGGAGCCGCGCAGCGAGGGCGACATCACCCTGGTAGAACTTCTCTCTTTGTTCTTCCCCAAGGGGGGATCCGCCGCTGAATCCCCCTCTGAGCTGAAACGATTCAAAGGCGAGTTCCCCCGCGGGACTGAGGGACGGGAGCATAACAATGAGCCCTGAGACTGCCAGACTGCCGCAGAAGCACAGACGGACCCTCCGCATAAAGGTCGGAACACCGGCGTGCTCACTCATACGTTGAATCGGAAGTACACGATATCACCTTCCTGCATGACGTATTCTTTGCCCTCGAGCCGGAAGAGTCCTTTCTCTTTCACCTTGGCTTCCGATCCGCAGGCCATCAGATCATCATAGTGATAGACTTCGGCCCGGATGAAGCCGCGCTCCATATCCGAATGGATTTTGCCGGCCGCCTGGGGCGCCTTCGTATGTTTCGGGATAGGCCATGCCCGCGATTCCGTCTCTCCGGCGGTGAAGAACGTGATGAGATCGAGCAGTGCATACGCTTCGCGCGTCAGGCGGACGAGGCCGGACTCAGTTAATCCCATTTCGCCCAGAAAGTCTCCCCGTTCTTCGTCGGGCAACGTTGAGAGTTCGGCTTCAAACTGCCCGCAGATTGTGACGACTCGTGCGGAGCGCTTTGCTGCAAAGTCACGGACCATATTGACCATCATCACATCGGCATTCTGTTGTTCGGACACGTTGGCCACAAACAGGACCGGCTTCGCAGCGAGCAACTGGCACTCATTGAGAATAAGCCGCTCCTCGGACGTGTAATCGAGATTCCCCAGCCACTGTCCCTTGTCGAGCAGGGCCATCAGCCTCGCGAGAAATTCGACTTCGAACGCGGCTTTTTTGTCACCGGCGCGGACCTTTTTGTCTGTTTTCTGCTTGCGGCGATCGAGCGTTTCGAGATCTGCCAGCATGAGTTCGGTTTCGATAACACCGATATCCCTGAGAGGGTTTACGCTGCCGCTCACATGCACGACATCGCTTCCCTGGAAACACCTCACGACGTGCAACAGGGCGTCGACTTCCCGGATATGGCCGAGGAATTGATTGCCCAGTCCTTCCCCTTTGCTCGCCCCTTCCACCAGGCCGGCAATGTCACGGACTTCCAGTGTGCTATACGTGGTTTTTTTGGACTTGAAAATGTCGGTCAAGGTGCGCAGCCGCGGATCGGGCACCAGCGCAATGCCGGTATTCGGATCGACAGTGGCAAACGGATAATTGGCAGCCAGCGCACCGGCGGCAGTCAGTGCATTGAAGACGGTGGTCTTCCCCACGTTCGGAAGCCCGATCATACCGCAACAGAGTGCCATGCCTACCCCGTTGAGTCCTCTCTGCCATTATCCCAGTCCCGCACATTGAATTGATTCATTGCAGTCTCAGTCCCCCGGTGGATCAGGACTTCCAGCGCATCGACGGCTCGCTCGAGGCAAGGCTCGATGATCTCCATCTCCTCGTCAGTAACGGCCTCCAGGACGTACTCGGCAGAGTCTTGTCCTGGCGCCGGACGACCGATGCCGATCTTCAGCCTTAGGAACTCGGACGTCCCGAGAGCGTCGATCACCGACCTGATGCCGTTGTGCCCGCCATGGCCGCCCGATTGCTTGATGCGTAGCCGGCCTGGCTCCAAATCCAAATCGTCGTGGACGAGAATGAGATCGGCGGGGGAGAGCTGATACTCGCGGAGCAAACCTTTCAGCGGCGGCCCTGTGACGTTCATGAAATCGAGCGTGCCGGCGAGTTCTATCAGTTCCGATCCATGCCGAAGCGACGCCCGCTGAGCCGAACCGCGCCTGACGAGACGACCAGCCCAACGCGCCGCAGCCCGCTCGACCACCCAAAAGCCGGCGTTGTGACGGGTCTTGGCGTATGTCGCGCCTGGGTTTCCCAGTCCTAGGATGAGGCGCAACGTTATTTCTTCTTCTCGGCTTCCTTCTTCTCCGCTTTTGGAGCTGCGGCAGCTGTGGCGCCTTCTTTCTTGTCTCCCGCCTTCGCCTCAGAACCCGCCGCTGGAGCAGCAGCTCCGGCAGTGCCAGGAGCAGCCGCAGCTTCCGCGCCTTCGACCGCTGCCTTACCCTTGGCCGCCACTTCCGGTTCCTTAGCCCCTTCCGGACCGGCGGCTTGACTCGTCAGCAAGGCCTCGAGTTTGGCATCGGACATCGGGACCGCAACGCTGACCACCATTTGATCCGGATCGTCGAGATACCGCACGCCGTCTAATTTGGTCACTTCTTTCAGATGAATGCCCTGGCCGATGGCGAGCGCCGAGGCATCGATTTCAATATGGTCCGGCAGCGCCGCGGGCAAACACTCGACGTGCAGTTCCCTTGTATTATAGTGGAGAATGCCGCCTTCTTTGACGCCGGTCGGAGTGCCGCCAATCACATGGACCGGTACTTTGACACGGATCGGCTTGTCCATCGAAATTTCGAAGAGATCCGCGTGCAGCACTTGTCCTTCGACCGGATCCACCTGGAAGTCGCGCAACAACGCCGTCCGTTTCGGGTTGGCTTCCGCCCCATTGACGGTCAACGTAATGAGGGCCGTACTGCCGGCCTGAGACTTTAGAATCTTGGTCAACGGTTCAGGCTCGATCATCAACAACAAACACTCGCCCTGGCCATACAGCACGGCGGGAACTTTCCCGCTTCGCCGAAGCTGACGTGCTGCGCCTTTTCCGGATTTTTCCCTGACCGTCACTGCAAGATCGAATTTCATGATGCTCCTCGTTCTCCCTTAATGACGCTGCCTAGGCAAACAGCGAACTGACTGATTCGTCGGCATGTATGCGCCGGATGGCCTCGCCGAGCAGGGGCGCAACCGATAACTGGTGAATCTTCGGACAGGCACGCAGCTTCTCCTGCAATGGAATCGTATTGGTGGTCACGACTTGCGTCAGGCCTGACTGCTCGAGCCGTTCGAGGGCGGGTCCTGAAAGCACCGCATGCGTGCAAGCCGTCCAGACTTCCCGGGCTCCCTTGTCGGTGCAGGCCTGAGCGCCCTGCACGATGGTTCCTGCCGTGTCGATCATGTCGTCCAGCAAAAGCGTGCTCTTGCCCTTGATGTCTCCGATGATATTCATGATCTGCGTTTGATTCGGACCTTCTCGGCGTTTGTCGATGATGGCGAGACTTGCCTGCAAGCGCTTGGCGAAGGCTCGGGCTCGTTCCACGCCGCCAGCGTCAGGCGACACGATGACCAGGTCGCTGACCTTCTTCTTCGTGATGTAATCGAGAAGCACCGGCAAGGCGTAGAGGTGGTCGACCGGCACGTTGAAAAAGCCCTGAATTTGTCCCGCGTGCAAGTCCATCGTCAGCACCCTGTCGGCACCCGCCGTCGTAATGAGATCGGCCACGAGTTTCGCCGTAATGGGCACCCGGGGCTGATCCTTCCGATCCTGCCTGGCATACCCGAAATAGGGAATGACGGCGGTGATGCGGTAGGCCGAGGAGCGCTTGAGCGCGTCGATGATGATCAGCAGCTCCATCAGGGAATCGTTCACGGGACTGCATGTCGATTGCACGACATACACATCCGCCCCGCGCACGTTTTCTTCTATCTTGACGCGGATTTCCCCGTCACTGAACGACGATACCGTCGCCTCGCCCAGCTTCACGCCGAGATAGGCGCAGATCTCATGAGCGAGGGCAAGATTCGCATTGCCAGAGAAAATCATCAATTCTCTGCTCATCGGTCCCTCATTAACTCCCTGTGCTAAAACAGGAAGTGCTGCTCGTACGTGGTTCGTCTCGACGGCGGGCGTCGGTGGGTGTAGTCTCGAACCCGCCACCCTTGTATTCGTTTCGCGCTGTTGAGGAAGCCAACTAAGGGACTGAACTGTAACGGAATTCGAGGAAGGTTGTCAACAGAGGACCGCCCCGATCGACGACGTTTAGGAGACTTGTATCGGCTTCAAACACGTCGGAACGACAAAGATTTGCAGTCCCTCGCTGCCCCCTTTCAGATGGGCCCCTGCGCGGGAAGCCGCCGATTCCTCATCGAAGATGCCGAAGACCGTCGCGCCGCTGCCCGACAATAGGGCGATTCGAGCGCCTAGATCCAGGAGGGTGCGTCTGATGTGTCGGAGCAGAGGATGCTTCGCAAACACCGGTGCTTCGAAATCGTTCTCGACGGCGGCTGTCAAGTCACTCCATGTGAACCGATTCCGCCGGTCCATTGCTGCGTGCTGCTCGGACAGCGGACGCACCGCAGTTCGTACTGCCGCTAGCTCCTGATAAGCCCATTTTGTTTCGACACCGAATGGGGGTTTGACGAGTACGATCCATCGACTCCCTTCGACGGTGACCGGCCGCACGGTTTCCCCCCGTCCGCAGACGATGGCACAGGGCGCAAAGAGGAAGAAGGCCACGTCACTGCCCAGAGCCTGGCCGACTTCGGCCATCTTGGCCGTCGACCACCCAAGCTTCAGCAACTGATTGAGGCCCAAAATGGTCGCCGCGGCATCGCTGCTTCCCCCGCCGAGGCCGGCGCCCATCGGAATCCGCTTGCGCAAGTCTAGGTCAATTCCGACAGACAACCGGGCATGATCGAGAACAGCGGCAGCCGCCTTCGAGACGAGATTGGTCTGATCGGAGGACAATCCCTCCATGTCGCAGCTCAATCTGATTCCTGGCAACCTTGGGGTCACCTTGATCCCGACGTCGTCTGTGAGTCCAACGGTATGCATGACGGACCAGAGATTGTGGTAACCGTCGGGACGCCGATCCAGAATGCGGAGAATCAAATTGATTTTCGCGGGGGCATGAACGGTGAGCGATGTATCGGCGGGGAGGAAGGCTGACTGACCCTTAGTCACGGCCTCCTTTTATAGCATACTTCTCCAAGCGATACCGGAACGACCGCGTGTTGAGTCTCAGCAGCCTGGCCGCTTTCTTCTTCACCCACTTCGAGCGTTCCAGGGCCCTCATGAGGAGGTCTTTCTCGATCCCGTTGATGAGGCCTTCGAGGTCCAGTCCTTCTTCCGGAAGGTCCGCGGGTACGCCTTGAGACTGCTGGGGCGCGACCGCATGATGCAACCAGCCGCGGATATCCGCGTCACCGACGGAGGCCCCCGTCGAAAACGCTACGACTCGTTCGATCAAATTCTCGAGCTCCCGTACATTTCCACGCCATTCGTGTCCGAGGAGCACATGCATAGCCTCCGTGGTGAGCGTAGGGGCCGGCCTTCCGCTCTCCTGCGAAAATTTTTCCAAGAAATGCGTGACGAGCAAGGGGATATCGCCCGCGCGCAGCCGGAGCGGAGGAAGGCGGATGGGAATGACGTCGAGGCGGTAGTAGAGATCTTCTCTAAACGAGCCGTCGGCGACGGCTTTCTCAAGGTCGCGGTTCGTGGCAGCGATGACCCGCACATCGACCTTCATGTCTTGGTTGCCGCCGACGCGACGGAATTCACGCTCCTGAATGACCCGCAACAGCTTGACTTGGATCGCCGGGGTCGTGTCGCCAATTTCGTCCAGGAAAATTGTCCCGCCGTTGGCAATTTCGAACAAGCCCGCCTTGTTGGCCACCGCACCCGTGAACGAGCCCTTCATGTGGCCGAACAGTTCGCTTTCCAGCAAGGTTTCGGGCACGGCGCTGCAATTAACCGCGACGAAGGGCATGGGGCTTCGGGCGCTGTTATAGTGGATGGCGCGGGCGACCAATTCCTTCCCCGTGCCGCTTTCGCCGCAGATCAGCACATTGCTTTTCGAGTCCGCCACCTTGCGGACAACGTCGAAGACTTTTTGCATCGCTTCACTTTGTCCGACGATCTGCGCAAAGGAAGACTGGCTCGCCATTTCACGCTTGAGCAGCATGTTCTCCGTCGAGAGCCGTCGTTTCTCAAGGGCATTCCGGATGATGAGTTGCACCTCATCCACCTGGAAGGGCTTCGTGAGATAGTCGTACGCGCCTTGTTTCATGGCTTCGACCGCGGAATCGGCTGTGCCAAACGCCGTCACGACCAAGACCACCGTATCAGGAGACGAAGATTTCACGGCCTTAAGCACATCCATTCCGTCGGCTTTCGGCATGCGAAGATCTGTAATGACGAGATCGTAGATCTCTTTGTTGACCTGGCCGATGGCTTGCTCGCCGTCGGACGCCTCGGTCACCTCATAGCCGGCGCGCTTGAGCATGATGCTCATGACTTCGCGGAGGCTTTTTTCGTCATCGACGACTAAGATCTTTTCCACGGCGTTCGTCCTTCATGCCACAGCCGCACACCATCATCTCCGGAGCGAGGCAGACACACCACGAACCGGGCCCCGTGCGGTGGATGATTTTCCACTTTGATCCACCCTCCATGCAGATCAACGATGCGATGGACGGCGGCGAGCCCTAACCCGGAGCCCTGTCGTTTTGTCGTAAAAAACGGAAGAAAGATTTTGTCGAGATGTTCGGCAGCGATGCCTTCCCCCGTATCCTGGAACGCAATTTCCACCACGTCGCCTTTCCGCCCGGCGGCATCGACATGGCGGCATCCCGTCGTGATGGTTAATTGCCCGCCGTCCGGCATGGCATCGAAAGCATTGGTCGCGAGGTTCCAGAACACTTGCCGCATCTGATTTTGGTCGACCTGAGCCAAGAGGGAACCGCCGGTGAATGACGTTGCGATGGTGACCTGTTTTCTGTTCCGGGCTTCATGTTGTACCAGATCCAGTGTCTCGGCAAGAATTTTGTTTATATTGTGCTCCGCCAGGTTGAGCGCCGGAGGTCTCGCATACTGAAGAAATTCGGTGATAATCGCGTCAAGTCTTGTCGCTTCCCGGATCGCAATGTCCATCAGCCGTCGGTCCGTGGCATCGGCAGCCGCGTCCTTGCGCAACATCTGCATGGCGCCGGCCAAGGCTCCCAGCGGGTTTCGAATTTCGTGCGCCATTCCGGCCGACATCTCTCCCAAATTGGCCAGCCACTCCTTACGGCGCATTTCTTCTTCGAGATCCCTGATCTGAGTCAAATCCTTGAAGACTCCAACCAATCCATGGGGCTCTTCCCGCTCATGCAACGGCGACACGGTCATGCCGAGCACGAGCCGATTGCCACTGGCGCTTTTGCATTCGACCTCGAAGCGCGTCATGGCGGACAGCCCTGGCAGAGGAGCGTCATCCGACCACCGGCCCGGATGCCAGTTGAAAATTTCGCGCCAGGACCGTCCGAGTACCTGCCCCACCGAATACCCCGTCACTTCCTGGGCGGCGGGGTTGAACGAGGTGATGGCTCCCGCCGCATCGGCCGTGAAGACTCCGCTGCTGATGCTTCTCACGATGTTTTCGTGGAAGGCTTGGAGCCTGGTTAGTCCTTGTTCTTTCTCACGCAGCGATTGATCGGCCTGATGGAGCTGGTCCGCCAGCGTCCCGCTCAATAAGCCGACGACGAGCAGAGCCAGCGCATAGACGCCGAACGTTTGGAGTGTCGCAGCAGCGTTGACCCTGGGCAGCTGGCCTGTCCAGCCGGGAGCAAGCCCGTAGAGCTGCGCGTTGGTGACGATGCCGAAAACGATGACGCACGTGCAGGCGGCGTAAAGTCCCACTCGGCGCTGCGGAATAAGGCTGGCCACCGTCACGGTGATGACGTATAGCACTGCAAAGGGGCTTTCCACTCCGCCGGTGCGCGCGACCAGCACCGTTTCAAGCAGAAAATCAATGCCGACCTGCGTCCAAAAAAATGTCGAGAGGGCCGGCGGCGATTTCAGAATTCGCAGGAGAAGCGCGGAAGGAATCGTCAGGGCGTAGGTCAGCACGATGAGCGCGTAGAAGGTCTCGAGACGCGCACCGGTCGCTTCAAAAACGAGCGACATTCCGAGCATCAGGGTGACGAACGTCACCCGCAGCCCCATCAGCCAATGAAGCCTAGCCCGCAGCGCATCCATGAGTTGTCACGGTAAAGAGGTGCCCGCCCGCACGAAGGAGGCGGTGAAGGACATCTTGCGGCGGCCGTAAGAGTTTAGCCAATCGCGGACGCCATCTTGAAAATAGGCAGATACATGGCGATAACAATGAAGCCGATCACGACGCCCAAAAACACCATCATCATGGGTTCGAGCAGCGACGTCAGTGAGGCGACTGCCTGGTCAACCTCATCCTCGTAGAAATCGGCGATCTTTGCGAGCATGGCGTCAAGCGCGCCGGTCGATTCACCAACGGCAATCATGTGGGTGACCATCTTTGGAAAGACCTGGCTGGCGGTCAGGGGATCGGCGATGGTCTTACCGCCGCTGATGCTCACGCGGGCGTTCAACAACGCCTCTTCGATGACTTTGTTGCCGGAGGTCTTCGCACAAATGGACAACCCGTCCAATAGTGGGACTCCGCTCGACAGGAGCGTGCCCAGCGTCCTCGTGAACTTCGCGACGGACGCCTTGCGAATGAGATCGCCGAAGATAGGCGTCTTCAGCAGGAACTTGTCGATCGCCATCCTTCCTTTCGGCGTAGCGTAGTATTTCTTTACGGACACGACCGCACCGACCATGATGCCTACGCCGATATACCAATAAGATTGAAAAGCGTTGCTGATATCGATCACGATCTGCGTCGGGCCCGGCAGGCCGACCTTTCCGTTGGAGAGTTCCTCAAACATCTTCGCGAAAATGGGGATGACGAAGATCATGAGCACGGTGATCACAATCCCGGCCACGCCAAGAATTGCCGATGGATAGATCATGGCTGATTTGATCTGGCCCTTGAGCTTCATCGCCTTTTCGATGTGTTTCGCCAGACGGGTCAAAATGGTGTCCAGGAGACCCCCTACTTCGCCGGCGTGCACCATGTTTACGTAGAGGTCGTCGAACACTTTCGAGTGCTTCCGCAGCGCGTCTGAAAACGTCGAACCTGCCTCCACCTGCCCCCGCACATCGCCAACCGTCTCACGCAGCACTTTGTTTTCGGATTGCGTCGACAGAATTTCCAGACACTGCACCAGTGGCAGCCCGGCGTTGATCATCGTACCGAATTGCCTCGTAAAAACGACGAGGTCTTTGTCGGTCAGTCCAGAACCAAAGCTGATCTTAATTCCGCCTAGACCGGCCTTCTCCTCGAGGCTCGTGACAACGACGCTTTGCTTACGAAGCTGGTCGACCGCCTCGTCCTTGCTCTTGGCGGTAAGTTCGCCTTTTTTTACCGCTCCGGATCGTGTCCGCCCGACATACGCAAAGGTCGCCATAGGTCACTCTTACCCCAAGAAGGTCGTCACCGATCGGTGGTTTTAACGGAGAAATACCTATTGGGCGAGTCTACCGGCAGCCTCAAAACCTGTCCAATAAATTCACGATCTATGCGGTGACATCAAGGCAGTGAAGAGAGGGAATGTTGTCTCAGGATGGAGCGGCGCCCACGGATCGATACCCTCGGTACAGGTAATGACACCCCGAGCACACGGTGAATCCGACCATGCCGATCAACAGCGGATGGAGCAGCGAGAGATCCATCTGGCGGGAGCTTAAAAAGATCACCAACAGGACGTAGGACAGCTGGAGAAAGGTCGCCCCTTTGCCTAGAAACGTCGGCGCGATGTCGATGTTTGAGTCCGTGAACTGAGCGACAGCGGTTCCAAGGAGCAGCATGGCATCGCGGCTGACGACAACGATGGTCACCCAGGAGGGAATCAGATGGATCACCGACAAGGTCACGAACCCGGAGGTCAGCAAGAGCTTATCGGCCAAGGGGTCCAGGAAGGCGCCGAGGCGTGTGCGTTGATTGGCGGCTCGTGCGATCGTTCCATCCAGCGCATCGGTGATTCCCGCCAACAGTAGGACACCCATCGCTCCGTCGAACCGCTCATACACCAATAAACCTACATAGACCGGGATGAGCAAAATGCGAAGGATGGTCAGACTGTTGGGGATATTCATGCCGTCTTGGACGCATTGCGGCAGCGACGGGACGGAATGATAGGTGCGCACTCCAGTGAAGTCAACGGCTTGCAGTCAGGGGCCGATGTCCCTATACTGCGGTCTCCGCTCGACAGGAGGGGCTATGAACGCGCTGGCATCCTTGTTCAAACGAGACGGACTGATTGAGAAACACCAGCTGGAGGGAGTCGATCCGAGCGACCGCTACTTCAATCGAGCCGTATTGATCAATCGAACGTCGTCGGGATATGCCGCGAAAATCATGTACGAAGCCTTGACGGTCGAAGGCCAGTCACACCCTACGATCGCGGCTGCCGTGACAGAACTCGTTCAACGACTTCAGGCCCTCGGGTTCACGCGTCTCAGAACCCGGGCGAATTTCAAGGGCACCAAATATCTCGCCGAGAAAGAAACCTGGATAGAATATCCCGATCCCGCCTGAGCCTACCGGCCCGCGAATTCCCGATATACGAGATCGTGGATCATCGGCCGGAAGGCGCGAATCGCGTCGTTCTTGCGGCTCGGATGGACACGGTTCGTGAGCAAGACCACCTCCAGGCTTCGCTGGGGATCGATCCACAATGACGTGCCGGTAAAACCAAGATGGCCGAAAGATTCGGTGGAAAAGTGCGTACCGGACGAGGAAGGCGCGCTCGGAGTATCCCATCCAAGAGCCCAGCTGGATCCTAACGGACGCGGTTGCCTCTTCGTGAACTCACGGACAAGATGATGATCCAGGGTTGAAGGCGTTCCTTGAAGGCCTTCCAGCCATGCGCCGGACACTGCCAGCACGCTCTGTGCGGTTCCGAAGAGACCCGCATGCCCTGCGACGCCTCCCATTGCCGCGGCGTTTTCGTCGTGTACCTCTCCTTTCAAGAGACGTTTCCGCCAGTGATCCCATTCGGTCGGTGCGATGGACGGCCCCAAGCGAATATATGGCTGGCGCGATGCCGTTCCGGCACGATAGAAACACATGGGTTGCGCACCAAGCGGCTGCATCACCGCGAGGTCGAAATACTCGTCGAGCAAGAGGCCGCTTGCCCGCTCGACTGCAGCCCCCAGCAGGATGAAGCCCAAATCGCTGTACAGGGTGTGCTGGCCAATTTCATAGGCCAGTGGCTCGGCTGAGATGAGGCGCAATACGGCTTGACGGACCGCGCTTGGCTCCGCGCGTCCCCAGGCGATTCCGTCGGCATCCAGACGTTCGTACAGAGGGCGCCAGCCGGGCAGCCCCGAACGATGACACAACAGATCGCGCAGCGTTGCGGCGCCAATCGGGGCCTGCTTTAACTCGATAAGAATAGCGCCGATGGCGGCATCCAGGTCGAGTGTTCCTGCTTGCACCAGCAAGAGAACGGCGGTCACCGTCGCAAGCGGTTTGGTCAGGGACGCCAGATCATAGACGGTCGAATTCCGGACGGCTTCGGCTCCTGGCTCCGCCGACAGCCGCCCTGCGGTGGCCAGCAGCTGCAGTTGGCCCTCCACCCGTACCATCAACACTCCGCCAGGAAAGACGCCGTCGCGCACGGCTTGATCCATGGCGGCTTGAACGGCGACGGTGTTCTTCATCAGCGACTAGCGAGGTGAAGTGAGACCGAGGGGCCGCAGGAGGGAAAGAGAGCATTGAAGATCGGCGCAAAGGCAGAAAGGTGGCAGGTCGAGCGCCCGGTGGATGGCTGCTCAAGGCGCATTTTGGCAGCCTCTAAATTGCGGGGCTCGACTCCCCCTCCAGCTTGTGTTCTGCATGTGTCGCGCCATCGTGGAAGGCCTCTTGCTCTTCCACTTCAAGCATGCGCTCGTAGGTACGCAACGTTGCCCGCAATCGTTCGACCATCAGGAGCCGCTGCTTTTGGAGTGCCGAAAGATCTCGCTGCGTGTTGGACAGCTCCACCCGGGCCTGACGGATCATTTCGCCGGCTTTCAATTCGGCTTCCTTGATGACAAGCTCAGATTCGCGCTGCGCGCTGCGCTTGACGTCCTCGGCCAGTGACTGGGCGGACACAAGCGTATTGGAGAGCGTCATCTCTGTGCGCTTCAGTTCGGTCAATTGCTGTTCGAGAAACACGATCTTCTCCCGCTGGACGGCACTGTCCCGATTCAGCTCCTCGACGGTCTCGGCGATTTCCTCCAGAAAGCGGTTGACCTCTTCCTTGTCGTAACCACGAAAGCTCGTCTTGAACACCATTTGTTGGATGTCGAGCGGTGTCAGTTTCATAGGGCCCCCCTTCAAATCAATTCATCTGGTGCGCGAGATCACTCAGCGTCTTGACGACAGCGATCTGCAGGAAACTGATAATGAGAATGGCGATGATGGGCGAGAGATCGATTCCCATTTTCCAACCGATCCATCGTCGAATCGGGGAAAGCACGGGTTCAGTGACTCGCTCCAAGAATTGTACAATCGGATTCCAGGGATCCGGATTCACCCAGGAGATCAAGGCCCGCGCAATGATGACCCACATATAAAGCCATAAAACGGTATCCAGAACCGTCGCCAAGCCCTGCAACACATTACTCATCACAAACATCAGCGGGCAAGCTCCTGCGAGCGTTTGGTGGCCGCTTCGACGGCCCCCATCAGTGTAGCACGGAACCGGCCCTCTTCAAGCCGATGCAGGCCCGCGATTGTCGTGCCGCCGGGCGACGCCACGCGGTCCTTCAGTTTCGCCGGATGATCGCCCGACTGCAGCACCATTTTTGCGGCACCGAAGACGGTTTGAGCGGCCAGGACCTCCGCCGTTTGCCGAGGAAGACCCATCTTCACGCCGCCGTCTGCCAGCGCTTCGATGGCTTGAAACACATACGCCGGACCGCTACCGCTCAGCCCGGTGACCGCATCCATCAGACGTTCGTCGATGGCAACCACACGGCCCACTGCCTGAAAGATGGCATGTCCGATGTCTTGATCGTCCTCCGAAAGCGTACTGCTCCCTGCCAGCGCGGTCATGCCTTCCCTCACCAGGACGGGCATGTTCGGCATCGCGCGAATGACGCGCTTGGCCCCCGGAGCATGGCTCGTGATAGCTTGAATTGTCACTCCCGCCGCGATCGAGATGACGAGTACACGGTGAAGATGTTCACTGAGTTCCTGCACCACGGCCGGGAGCACTTGCGGCTTCACCGCAAGAACTACAACATCCGCCCAGGCCACGGCCTCACGATTGTCAGAACCGACCCGCACGCCGAACTGGCTTTTCAATAAATCGCAGCGCGCAGCGACACGGTCGGTGGCCCACAAAGATTCGGGACGGCAGACGTTGCCGGCAAGGAGGCCGCCGATCATCGCCTCGGACATTTGCCCTCCGCCGACGAACGCGATTTTCTTGGTCAACGGACTAGTCACGCCTCCCTCCGAATATAGCCGTCCCAAGGCGGATAAACGTCGCCCCTTCTTGAATGGCCACTACATAATCGTTCGACATGCCCATAGAAAGCTCATGAAGCGAAATTCGTGGAATTCCTCGGGCCATCATTCGCTGAGCGAGCTCCCGCAGACAGCGGAAGTGCGGCCTCGAAGCGTCCGGGTGGCGGGCAGCCGGAGGAATGGCCATGAGTCCCTGCACTGCCACGTGTTCCAGCGCGGCCAATCGAGGAAGCGCCTTTTCAACGTCCTGGGGCAAAAAACCGGCTTTAGACTGTTCTTCTCCCACATTGATCTCGAGCAATACGCTCTGCCGAAGTCCGACAGCCGCGGCACGTCGATCGATTTCCGTCGCCAGTTCGACACTGTCGACGGAATGAATCAGTTCAAAGACTCCGACGACCGCCCGCACTTTTCGCCGTTGGAGCTTGCCGATAAAGTGCCACGTAATCCGGTCTCGCTTCATCGCCTCTATCTTCGGCAGGGCCTCTTGCAGGCGGTTTTCGCCGGCAATTTCGAGGCCCCCTGCGATCGCGTCTCGGATACGTTCGGGAGGAACTGCCTTTGTCGCCGCCACCAACCGTACATCCCCTTCTTTCCGGCCGGCTTCCCGTATGGCGCCTTGCATGCGATCGAATACGAGTGCGAGACGATCCCTGACTGAGTCACCGGTCTCGGCATCCATCGAACGCGCTGTTCCCCGCGGTGGCGTATTCTACCGAAATCGCGGAAGGCGCGGCTAGCCGCGCGGCACCAAGGCGATTCCACTGAGCATGGTTCCGTTGAGGCGTCCATCGCGGCGATACGAATAGAAGAGTGCGGGATGACAGATCGTGCAAACGTTGACGACGGTGATGTGTGCGGATGGAATACCGCTCTCGCCAGCCTGCCGTCCCACAAGCGCTTTGAGATCCAATCGTGCTTTGCTGCCCCGGTCATTCCTGAGGAATGCCGGCCAATCCTGACGGCGGCTGCGCAAGGGGGCGAGCACCGCCTCGTCAACCTCATAGCAGCAGGGACCCGCAGACGGACCGATGCTGACGCGGAGATCACCGGCCTGGATTCCGAACCGTGCGACCATTGATTGGATCGTTTTCGGCACGATACCGGCCAACGCACCGCGCCAGCCGGCGTGGACGGCCGCGACGGCGCTCTTGCGGCGATCATAGACGAGCACCGGTACACAGTCGGCAGTTTTCACCACCACGGTCACGCCGGGCTGATCGGTGATCAACGCGTCCCATCCACCTTCGAAACGATCACCTGCCGTTACCGGACGATCGACGATCAATGCGTCGGTCCCGTGCACTTGCTTGACGGACAAGAGCCAGGCATGGCGTTCACCGTCCGCAGCCGGCGACGGCACCCCCGTTTCATAGGCAACCGGGGAATGGTGTCGCGTCCCGAAAAAGTGGCTCACGCCGGCCTTGGCTGAGGCGAACGCGGGTACGGTAATGAGCGATGCCGTCACGGAAAACCTTTCTCAGGACTGACGGATCAGTCCGTTTGCTTTCTCAGGAAAGTAGGCACATCCCACTCATCGTCGGCCGCCACGGCCAGGCGCTCAATGGCCTCACGTTGGTCTCCCATCCGCCGTAGATAGGTCGGACGGTCGAGATCTTTGTGCGGCCGGTCGGCCAACGCTGCTCCGACGGCGTTCGATCCCGGCTGCGCCCCTCTGAGGGTGCGCGCCGCGGCGACACCGATCGGCATGGGCTGCTCGTCCCTTTCAAAGCCTGTTGCGATCACGGTGACCACGAGGTCGTCGCCCATGTCCGGATTGATCACTTGCCCGACGATGATATTTGCCTCGGCATCCGCCGCCTGCTGAATGATGGATGCCGCCTCTTCGATCTCATGCAAGGACATGTTCGGCCCGCCACTGATGTTCAGCAGCACACCTCGAGCTCCTTCGACGCTGCCTTCTTCAAGCAGAGGGCTGCAGATCGCTTTTTGCGCCGCTTCGATTGCACGATTGGTCCCGCGTGAAACCCCCATGCCCATCACTGCCCGGCCGGTATGGGACATTACGGTGCGCACGTCCGCAAAGTCCACGTTCACGTGGCCGGTCGTCGTGATGACATCCGCAATGCCTTGAATCGCCTGGCGCAACACATCATCCGCTACTTTAAAAGCGTCGAGCAGGGGCGTCGCCTTGTCCACGATACCGAGCAAACGTTGATTGGGAATGACGAGCAGCGTATCGACGTGCCGTCTCAAATCTCTGATGCCTTCATCGGCATGAGTCATCCGGCGATGGCCTTCATAGGAAAACGGTTTTGTGACGACTCCTACCGTCAGGATTCCCAGTTCCCTGGCGATGCTGGCCACGATCGGCGCGGCACCGGTCCCGGTGCCGCCTCCCATACCGGCGGTCACGAACACCATGTCGGCGCCTTCGAGACACTCCCGGATTTGATCTTTGCTTTCCAGCGCCGATTCCTTCCCGATTTCCGGCTTGGCGCCGGCGCCCAATCCTCTGGTTCTTTCCGGACCGAGCTGAACCTTGTACGCCGCACGTGAGCGGTCCAAGGCCTGCAGGTCGGTGTTGGCGGCAATGAAATCCACGCGGGCCAGGCCCGACGTAATCATAGTGTTCACGGCATTGCATCCGGCGCCGCCCACACCGATGACCTTGATGCGGACGGGCGACAGGCAATCTTCTTGGAATGAGAACATCAGGGCACCTCCCTTGGCGCGAGGCCGTGCCGCGCGCCGGTTAAGTTAGAAAAACTCAAACATCCACGACTTCATTCGATCCAACATCCGACCGATCGGCCTTCCGCTTCTGAGTCCCGCGCTGGCTGTTTCCTCCGTGTGGCGCCGCGCATGGAGGAGCAAACCAACTCCGGTTGCATGCATGGGATTGCTGACGATGTCTCGAAGCCCGCCGATACCGCTGGGCACTCCACGACGGGCCGGTAGATTCAGCACCTTTTCCGCCGCGTCGGGCATGCCCTCCAGTAACGAAGTCCCTCCTGTAACGACGACGCCTGCCCCGAGCATGCCTTCATAGCCCGCGCGGGTGATCTCGCGCCGGACCAGTTCGAACATTTCATCCACGCGCGGCTCCAGAATCTCCGCAATGTCGCGCCTGGAAAACGTTCGAGCCGGCCGATCACCGACTGACGGCACCTCAACAGTCTCATGCCCCTGCACGAGATCGGTCCTCGTCACACCGTGCTGAACTTTGATTTTCTCGGCCTCGGTTTGTGAGGTCAGCAGCCCGATGGCGAGATCCTTGGTCAGGTTTTGTCCGCCAATGGGAAGGACGGCCGAATGTCGTATGCTGCCGTCCAGATAAATGGCCAGGTCGGTCGTGCCTCCTCCCAGATCCACCATCGCCACGCCGAGATCGCGCTCTTCCTGACTGAGCACTGCCTCACTCGAGGCCAGCGGCTGCAGAATAATGTCAACGACGTCGAGCCCGGCCCGGTTTACACTTTTTATGATGTTCTGCGCCGAGGTGACCGCCCCGGTAATGACGTGGACATTGACTTCAAGGCGATTACCCGAAAGTCCGAGGGGTTCCCTCACACCTTCCTGCCCGTCCACCATGAACTCACGCGGCAGGACATGGAGGATCCGGCGTTCGTGCGGGATGACGGCGAGCGTTCGAGCGCTTTCGATGGCGCGGTGAATGTCCTCCCGAGTGACCTCGGACTTCTTGAGCGCCACGACCCCTTTACAATTTTCCGCCGAAATGTGGCTGCCAGCGATGCCCGTATAGACGGAATTGATTTGCACCGCCGCCATCAATTCAGCTTCCTCGACCGCCTTCTTGATCGATTCAACGGTGCTCTCGATGTCGACGACGACGCCTTTGCGAAGGCCGCGGGACGGGCTTGAGCCGACGCCGATGATGTTCAGCGTGCCCTCTTCGGTCACTTCAGACACGATGGCGCATATTTTCGTGGTGCCGATATCCAACCCGACGAGAATTTGCTCTCGTTTCGCCACGCCCTCACCCCCTTTCCCGAACAATCACCCGGTGGTCGTACCGGAGATCGACGTCGTGCGCTTCTAACCTTCGACCGTCAAAAGCGGGCATCCGGAACGCCGCTTTCACTTGCACGAACCTGTCCCATTGTTCTTTCAGCGCTTCGCTTCCGAAATGAAATCGCATCCCTTTTGCCGAAGCGACGATATCGACCGGATGGCTCACATCGATTTCGATGCGGCCGTCCAGCGCTTCAGCCATCGACTTGGCCAACTGAATTGCGGACTGTAGTCGCTCCTTCAACCGAAGGTCGCCTTGCGCCAACAGACTGCCGTCGACGCCGAGCAGGAGCGGCAGGGCAGGCTCGTCCTGGATACCAAGACGCGCCAGCACGACGCCCTCTTCATCGATCAGTACCTGTCCAGATCCGGTGCGCGCGATGGCCGCCGGTTTCCGTTCAACGATCGTCACGCGGAGAGCGTGAAGCGGAAGGCGTTCAACCGTTGCCTCTTTGATCCAGGGATGCGTCCGAAGCCGCTCAGCGAAGTACGCCAGGCTTACCTGATGCTGCGCAATGCCCTTTTTGAGCGGTAGCCGGTTCAACACTTCCTCTTTCGTCACCTGATGAATGCCTTCGATCGACACCTCTGTAATCTCAAGCCCATGCTGAACGGCCGACGCCACTTGACGCATCAACAGGAGAGCTGCCCAGCAGACGGCGGCTGTAACGGCCAGCCAGCCGCAGAGGCGCAATGCCTTGCGGCATCGAGCCGCGACCCGAGATCGGCGCGCCCTCGACGAGTGATCCTTGGGATGGACCGCGCGGGCTCCCTTCCACTGATTGCTGCGATAGCCAATCGCCTTGGCAGGTTGCCTGCGAAACGGAATCTTCATGCGGCGTTTCCCGCCTTGCTCATTCTGGGCACCGCAGATTCGAGAATCCGTTCCGTCAGTTCCTCATAGTCGATACCCGCCTCGCCGGCCGCCATCGGCAGCAGGCTGGTCTCGGTCATTCCCGGGACGGTATTGATCTCCAGTACATAAGGCCGTCCCCGCGGCGTGATGCGGAAATCCACGCGCGCGGCACCGGCGCAACCCAACACCGTGTAGGTGTGAAGGGCGAGCTTTCGAATTTGCTTGGTGACGGCGGTCCCGAGCGGCGCGGGACACAGATAACGAGTCTTTCCTTTTTCATATTTGGCTGAAAAATCGTAAAAGCCGTTCGGCGCCTCGATCTCGACCGCCGGTAGCACCAGGGGAGATTCGTCGAGGCGGCCGAGGAGCGAGACAGTGACCTCATGGCCGGGAATGTAGGCTTCCACCATTGCATCCGGATCATACCGATGCGCCAATGCCACGGCGTGTTCCCACTGCGCCGGCTTCCGGACGATGCTTACGCCTATAGTCGATCCTTCGCACGCCGGCTTGACGACAACGGGCCATCGCAGCTTGGCCGATCGCAACGCCCGCGCACTCGACATTCGTTCCCCACGCTTGATCACTAGGCCGGCGGGAACCGGAATGCCATGAGCCGCAAGAACCGTTTTCGTCGTCACCTTATGCATACCGACGGCGCTCGCATGGACTCCGGAACCGGTGTACGGAATCCCGAGCGTCTCGAGGAAGCCCTGAATCGAGCCGTCTTCACCGCCAGGACCATGCAGCGCGAGAAATGCGAGCGCGATCTTTTGTTCCTGTAAATCCCGGCTCAATGTCGGACCGACGTCGATGGTGACCGCGTCATACCCCCGCCGGCACAGCGCCCCGTGCACGGCGGCACCGGTCCGCAACGACACTTCGCGCTCGGACGATTGCCCGCCCATCAGCACCCCAATGCGGGCGTGAGTCAGCAACGGTCTGGCGGTCATGATTTAACCCTCGCCCACGATTTTGAGTTCAAGGTCAAGCCGGACCCCGGCTTTCTGCCTGATCGTCCGGCGAATCTTGCCGATGAGATCGATCACCTCAGCGGCGGTCGCACGTCCTCTGTTCACGATAAAGTTCCCATGCTTGGTCGAGACCTCGGCATCGCCGACGCGCATGCCCTTCATCCCGGCGGCTTCGAGCAGGCGTCCGGCGGAATCAGCAGGCGGATTCTTGAACACGCAGCCGGCGCTCGGCATGGCGAGTGGCTGGGTGTCCTTCCGATAATGGAGATAGTCCTTGACAATTCTGGCAATCTCCGACCGCACGCCCGGCCGCAATTGCAGCCAGACGCCGACGACGATGCCTTTAGGCAGTCGGGCCCGCCGGTACTGAAACCGGATGGACGCAGCCGGCAGATCACGAACGTCGCCGTTCAACGTGACCAGTCGTACCGCCTTCACCGCATCCTTCATTTCACCGAGGCGAGTCCCCGCGTTCATCACGAGACATCCTCCTACCGTCCCCGGAATGCCGGCTGCCCATTCCATCCCGGCCAATGATCGGCGTATCGCATATCCGATCAACGTCGGCATCCCAACGCCTCCTTCGGCATAGACGATCGCCCCGGGCTCCTCGCTGATACCGCGCAGCTTCGAGAGACTGACCACGATGCCGCGGATCCCTCCGTCTCTGATAAGCAGATTCGTGCCCCCGACCACAAACAGTGGAAGGTCGGCCGCTTGCGCCTGCACGACCAGGCGGCGCACGTCCTCGACGTCCGCCGGCAGGACGAGGACGTCGGCTGGCCCGCCGATCTTGAACGAGGTGAACGCACCCAATGCAGCGCCGAAGGTAACGCGGCCGCGGAGCCCGGCAACGGCCCGCTCCAGGCGTTTCCTGTGGAATCCGGTCCTCGAACCCCTGTCTCTCGTGCGTCGCTCATGAACCTTCATCGCTCATGTGACGGGCGCAAGCTTCGCCAGTAAGGCTGGCCCCGCCTTCCAAATGTCTCCGGCCCCCAAGGTCAACACCATGTCGCCGGGTTTCAGCTGCGGAAACACCGCGTCGACGAGCCGGTCCTTCTCCTCGACAAAGGTGACGGACCGATGGCCAGCGGCACGGATCGCTTCACCCAACTTGGCGCCGGATACGCCGGCAATCGGCGATTCACTCGCCGCATAAATATCGATCAGGAAGAGATGATCCGCATCCCCGAACGCGTGAGAAAATTCCTCAAGCAGATCTCTGGTTCGCGTATAGCGGTGCGGCTGGAAGAGTACGATCAAGCGTCGCTCGGGCCAGCCTTGCTTGGCAGCGGCAAGGGTCGCCTTGATTTCCGTGGGATGATGGCCGTAATCGTCCACGACCATGATGCCGTTGGTTTCTCCCCGGAAATGAAAACGCCTCTCGACGCCGGTGAACGCCGCGAGCGCTTTGCGAATGAGATCCACGGGGACATCCAATTCGACGCCGATGGCGATCGCCGCCAGCGCATTCGACACATTGTGGATGCCCGGCACCGAAAGCCGGAACGGTCCGAGATTCCTCGCACGGAAGAATGCGCGAAATTCTGAGCCGCCCTGTTTCGCCGCGATATCCGTGGCACGGAAATCGGGCGCGATGCCGCCGCGCTCCGACAATCCGTACGTGTAGTACCGCTTCACGATCTTGGGAAACAGCGCTCGAAGCCGGTCATCATCAGCGCAAAGCACCGCCAAGCCGTAGAACGGAACCTTATTGATGAATTCCAGAAAGCTTTCGTAGATCCGCTCCATGCTTCCATAGTGATCCAAGTGCTCGCGGTCCAGATTCGTCACCGCCACGATCGTCGGAGAGAGCCTCAAGAACGATCCGTCGCTCTCGTCCGCTTCCGCCACTAACAGTTCTCCTCTTCCCAGTCGAGCGTGGCTTCCGAGCGCATTCACTTTGCCGCCGATGACCATCGTCGGATCCAGTCCACCCTGGGCCAGAATATTGGCCACCATCGAGGTGGTGGTCGTTTTGCCATGGGCGCCTGCGATCGCAACGCCGAATTTCAACCGCATGAGTTCCGCAAGCATCTCGGCGCGGGGAATCACGGGAATCTGTTTCGCTTTCGCAGCCAGCACTTCGGGATTTTGAGGCGAGACCGCTGAGGAAATGACGACAACCTGTGCCTCCCCAATATTGCTGTCTTGATGGCCGACGAAGATGCGTCCTCCGAGCTCTTCCAAGCGCCGGGTCGTATCCGATGCCTGCAGATCGGAGCCGCTGACTTTGTATCCCAGTGTCAGCAATACCTCGGCGATGCCACTCATGCCCGCGCCGCCGATGCCGACCAGATGAATGTGTTGCGTCTTACGAAACATCGATGTGCGCCTCAATCCTCCTGCCGGCTGTGAAGGGCCGGCGCCGTTGCGTTGTCCTGCACCATTAGATTCCTGCCGCTCCAAGAGACTGGTTGACATCATGCTGGTCTCCTATGAGTGCATAGCATTCACGGACGATTGCCTCTGCCGCGTCCATTCGTCTCAGGCTCAAACTCGCAGCACTCATCGCTCGCATAGTCTCAGGGTTGCCGAGAATCGACGCCAGTTCCCGCGCCAATGTTTGAGCGTTTAATTGCGACTGCGGAATGACGACCGCGGCGCCGGCCTCTTGCATGACCTGCGCGTTCTTCGTTTGGTGGTCATAAATGGCGGTGGGCAGCGGTATCAGGATGGCCGGCTTGCCGCAGGCCGTCAGCTCGGCGACCGTCATCGCTCCGGATCGAGCCACAACAACATCCGCAGCATTGATGACCGTAGGCATGTCATAGAGAAAGGGCACCGCGTTCACGGCGACGCCGGCACGCTGGTAGGCCTCGGTGACGCGCCTATGATCCAGTTCGCCGGTCTGATGAGTGACGGTAATCTCTGGGCGTTGCTTCAGCAGCGTTGGCAGCCCCTCAATGGCGGCGCTGTTGATCGCCTTCGCTCCCTGACTGCCTCCGAAGATCAAGACGTGTCGACGGTCGCGGGACGGTGGCGATGATGGAACGCATTGGGTTAGGAATTCCCGCCGGATCGGCGTGCCGACGACACGCACTTTGCTGGAGCGAAAGGCGGCCGCCGCGGAGGAGAACGCCAAAAATACCCGATGAACGAACGGGCCGACCGCTTTGTTGGCTAGCCCAGGATGCGCATTGGGTTCAATGATTACCCGCGGAACTCCTGCCAACGCCGCTGCCAGCACAATCATCGGGCTGGTGTATCCTCCGACGCCGATCACAAGATCCGGACGTCTGCGATGAAGGAGCTTTCGAGATTCCCAGAGACTCACGGGCATGGCCCACAGGCCGGATAAAACATCCAGAGGGCCTTTGCCCATGATCGGCTTTGCGCTAATCAATGCCAATTCGAACCCCTCATGCGCCAATACTTTCGATTCGAGCCCCCGTGAAGTCCCGACAAACACTATGCGGGTCGTCGCATTCCGCTCCAGAAACGCTCGCGCCAGCGCGATAGCAGGATACAGGTGGCCGCCCGTGCCTCCGGCTGCAATAAGGATCGTCATCAGCGGTCCGACTCACCGCGCCCGCCCCTGGATGCGCCTCCATGTCGATCCCGTGAAATACTCAGCAACATGCCGACTCCCACAAAACTCACGACCAATGAAGACCCCCCATAGCTGACAAAGGGCAGCGTCAAGCCCTTTGTCGGCAATAAGCCGGTCACCACGGCGGCGTTGACGAGCGCTTGGATTCCTATCAAGAGCGTGATTCCGAGGCCCAGGTACTTCCCGAAGGGCATCCGTGCCCGTGAAGCGATGTGGAATCCCCGCCACACGAACAATGCGAAGAGAACGATGACCGAAGCCGTCCCCGCCAGACCGAGTTCTTCGCCGACCAGCGCAAGCACGAAATCGGTGTGCGCTTCCGGCAAAAAGAACAATTTCTGCTTGCCTTCGCCCAATCCCACCCCGAATGGTCCGCCGCTGCCAAAGGCGAGAAACGATTGGGTGATCTGAAACCCGGCGTCCGTTGCATCCTTCCACGGAGCGAGAAACGTCATTAGGCGCTGCCGCCGGTAGCTGGACCCGAGCACCAGGACCAGGACGACCGGAATCGCACAAAGTCCTAAACTCGCCAGATGTCCGAGCCGTGCGCCGCCCAGAAACAAGAGACTCACCGTCACCAATCCCATGACGACGACAGTGCCAAGATCCGGTTCGAGCAGGACGAGCCCGCTTAGAACGCCGACGACGGTCAACACGGGCAACAGCCCGCGCCGAAACAATACGAGCTTGTCGGTCTTCTTGGCCAAATAGGCTGCAAGGTAGATCACCGTGACAAGCTTCACCATCTCCGCCGGTTGAATGGAAATGATCCCCCATCGCAACCACCGCCTCGCCCCTTTGGCCGCCACTCCGAGCGATGGGATGAGCACCATGACCAACAGCACGGTCATGCCGATCAAGATGGGAATGGAAAGTTTCTTCCACAGCTGGTAGTCGATCCGTGAGGTGAGATGCATCAGCAACACCCCGAAACCCAGCCAGGCGATCTGCCGCTTGAGGAAAAACTCCGGGTCCTGAAATCGATTCCCGGCGACGATCGCGCTTGCGCTGAACACCATGACCAGCCCGACCAAGGCGAGAGTCAGGGTCACGAACAGGAGCACGTGGTCCATGGCCACCCGGGACGGGGCCGAACGCTGGCCGCTCGTTGGCCAAGGCAACGACAACGTTCCTGCAGATCGTGAAGCCATCGCCCAGCAACACTCCTCCTGGAACGCCTGCCTTATTCCGGCAGCGACTGCACCGCCGATTTAAATTGACGCCCACGGTCCTGGTAATCACGAAACATGTCGAAACTCGCGCAGGCCGGCGACATCAATACGACATCGCCGGCCGCTGCCTCGCGAGCTGCCCACTCCACTGCGTCCCGCAAGGACTTCGCTTCAGTCATCGTCGTCGCTCCGGCCCATGCCCCTTTCAATAGAGGCGCCGCTTCGCCGATCAAAATCGCATGCTTGACGCGCTGGCGCACGGTTTCAGTCAGGCGTGAAAAGTCGCCGCCTTTGTCCCGTCCGCCGGCAATCAGCCAGATCGGGCGATCGATCCCTTCCAACGCTTTTAGCGTCGCATCCACGTTCGTCCCCTTCGAATCGTTGACGAAGCGGACACCCCGCCGCTCTCTAACCAATTCCAGGGCATGTTCAAGTCCGGGGAATGTCGTCACGACCCTGCGGATGACCTCGAAAGGACACCCCCAGAGGGCGCCGTAGGTGGCCGCGGCCATGACATTCTCGACGTTGTGATGACCGATGATCTTCAAATCGCCTTTGCGGCAAATCTCCTCGCGCCGTCCGGTCACGGTCGTGACGATGTGCTCACCGTCGAGAAACGTTCCTCCCTCGAAACCACGCCCGACGTGCCGTTGCCGCGAGAACCCGAGCCGTTTTGCGCGCACGGTGCCGGCCAGCGGGGCTACCCGCGGGTCGTCGAGATTGAAGAGAGCAAAATCATCCGCCGTCTGATTTTCGAATATACGGCGTTTCGCGGCGACATATTCATCGATCGAGTCGTACCGATCCTGATGATCCACCGTCACATTCAGGATTGCAGCCACCCAGGGATGAAAGCGGTCGATGGTTTCGAGTTGAAAGCTGGACACTTCGACCGCGAGGTAATCGTAGGGTTGGGCACTTCCCTGTTTCTTGGCCTGCAACGCCGTCCAAGCGGCTTCGCTGAGCGCCGTGCCCAGGTTCCCGCCGACAAATGCTCGTTTTCCCTGCTCGGCCAGCATCTTTCCAATCAATGTCACGGTGGTGCTCTTTCCGTTGGTTCCAGTGACGGCAAGGATTGGGGCGGAGAGAAACCGGGCGGCCAACTCAAGCTCGCTGATGACCTTGACCCCTCGTCTCCGCACCTGCTCGAGCGCTTCGAGGCGGTAGGGGATTCCGGGACTGATGACCACCAGATCGGCTTGATCCAATGAGCGCTCATACGCTGCTCCGACCGACACCTGCACGTGAGCGCGATCTACCGCCTTGAGCACAGCAGCCAACTCGTCTTCGCCTTTGCGGTCGGCAACGGTGACCTGAGCACCGGCTTCCCTGAGCAGGTGACAGGCGGCGACTCCGCTTCGCGCAAGACCCAACACCGTGACATGCGCTCCGGATAAATCCACTTGTTCCACCTCTACCATCGCCATTACCGCAGCTTCAGGGTGCTGAGGCTCAAAAGCGCCAAGAGAATCGCAATAATCCACAGCCGCACTACCACTTTCGGCTCTTCCCAGCCTTTCATTTCAAAATGGTGGTGGATCGGAGCCATGAGAAAAATCCGTTTCCCGCGCGACTTGAATGATGCCACTTGGAAGATCACGGAGACCGCTTCGATGACGAAGACACCGCCGACCATTAACAGGAGCAACTCGTGCTTGCTAATCACGGCGACAGTGCCCAAGGCCGCCCCTAAAGGCAGTGAACCGACATCACCCATGAAGACTGACGCCGGGTACGTATTGAACCAGAGGAACCCCAGGCTCGAGCCGAGAATCGCGGCCGTGAAGACGGCGATTTCACCGGCGCCTTCGATGTGCGGGATCAACAGGTAATCCGACATAATCCGGTGGCCAGCCACGTACGCGACAATCGTATAGGCCAGGGCGGCAATCATAATGGGTCCGATCGCCAGCCCATCGAGCCCGTCTGTCAGATTGACGGCGTTCGAGCTGCCGACAATAACCATGACGACAAAGACAACATAAAACCAGCCCAAGTCGGGGGTGAAGTTTTTGAAGAACGGCACGTTGAGTTTCGTTGAATAGCTGGGGAGGAAATACAGGGCCAGGGCGATCAGCAATGCAACGCTGATTTGAGCGGCGAACTTTTGAGCCGGTGACAGCCCTTTCGACCGGGCCTTGATGAATTTCAAATAGTCGTCTGCAAATCCGATCGCTCCAAAACCGAGTGTCGCAATAATGACGAGCCAGACATAAGGCTTGGTGACGTCCGCCCACAAGAGCGTGGAAAGCAGCACGGCAAAGATGATGAGCAGACCTCCCATCGTCGGCGTGCCGCTTTTGGCCAGATGATGCTTAGGGCCATCGTCCCTGATCTGCTGACCGAGCTTGATTTCCTGCAGCTTCCGGATAAGCCAGGGAGTCAGCACGAACGCGATGAGGAAGGCCGTCACGGCGGCATAAATGATGCGGAAGCTCAAATACCTGAAGACGTTCAGGAACCCGTATTCCGTATGCAGCGGATATAACCAGTTGTACAGCATGCCGCGTGCCGCTTCTAATCCTTCACAATGTTACGACGCCTGTTTTGTAACGGCTTTCATGCCGGTCAAACTCTGCACGATTTGTTCCATCCGCATGCCGCGAGAGGCCTTGACCAAAATCACGTCGCCGCGTCGAACGGATTTCTTGAGAAAATCTGCTGCAGCACCGGCATCCGACAGTTCGACGATGGCCTGTTCCGACATCCCCGCCTCTCTGGCTCCCGCCGCGATCTCGCGGCCGAGGTCTCCGCACGCGACCAAACGAGAGATGGGCAATGCAGCTGCAAACCCGCCGACTTCACGATGCAGTTGCTGTGTTCCTCGCCCAAGCTCCAGCATATCGCCCAGCACCGCCACACGGTCACGGGCGGGAGTCCACTCGCTAAGAAGCTGCAACGCCGCTTTCATCGAGGCCGGATTGGCGTTGTAGCAATCGTTAATGATCTGCACGCCGTGATGGTTCATGACTTGAGATCGCATGGCAGCGGGACGGAATTTCGTCAACCCCTCTGCGATCATCGTGCCGGTGAAATTCAAGGAGAAGCCGACAGCTGCGGCAGCGAGCGCATTGGTCACGTTGTGAGCGCCATGGACCTTGATCCGGACGGACACGGGGCGGCTCTTTCCCGGCAGCCGCAGGCTGAACGTTGTTCCATGGCGTGCGTCGGAGACGACTTCAACTCCCCGTACCTGCGCCCTGTCCGACATTCCAAACGAGACCACCCGGCATCTCGCACGGGCGGCCAGGTAATCGAAATACGGATCATCCGCATTGAGGACAGCCGTCCCCTCTAAGGGAAGCATGTCGAGAAGTTCCGCTTTCGCCTGCGCTGAACCTTCCATGCCGCCGAAGAATTCGAGGTGATCGGGCCCGATGTTGGTAATCAATCCGACGTTGGGACGGACAATTTCACAGAGGCGCGTGGTTTGCCCTCGATGGTCGACGCCCATCTCGATCACCGCCGCTTCGTGTCTAGCGGTGAGGCGAAACAATGTATGCGGCACGCCGATCCGATTGTTGTAGTTGCCTTCCGTTTTGAGCGTTCGCCAGCGCGCGGCCAACACGCTCGCCACCATGTCTTTGGTCGTCGTTTTTCCGTTGCTCCCCGTGACGGCTACAACGGGGATGGAGAAACGACTCCGATGATGCGTGGCGAGCTGCTGATAGGCAAACAAGGGATCCTGGACTCCGAAGACTAAGGGCTCGTTGGATCTTGCCCTTGTTTCCTCCAACTGATATCCATCGTGAACGATCGCGCCGGCGGCTCCCTTCGCCAAGACCGCAGGGACGAATTGGTGGCCGTCGAACCGTTCTCCCCGCAGTGCCACGAACAGATCGCCACGACGGATGGCGCGAGAGTCCGTACTAATGCCTCGGAACCGCCGTTTCGCGGATGGCGAGGGATCGCCGGCGAGCACCTTCACGCTGATGACTTCCCGCAGCTCAGCCACGGTAAAGAGCGCCATGCTCTCCTCACCTCGCTCAGACCTTCCAACCGGATGCACGGTCACGCGCAATTCCTCAACTGCTGAATCGCCTCGCGAGCTACTTCACGATCATCGAAGTGGACCTTTTTCGTCCCGAGGATTTGGTAATCTTCATGGCCCTTGCCCGCAATGAGCACGATATCGCCCGATCGAGCCAGACGAACGGCCGCTCCAATGGCCTCCCGCCGGTCGGGAAAAAGATGGTACTCAACGCTTGGGCGGGTTTTCAGCGCCTCGCGGACACCGGCTTCCACTTCGCGAAGAATAGCCATAGGATCTTCGGTCCGGGGATTATCGGAGGTCAGCACGACAACGTCGCTGTAGTCCACGGCGGCACGGCCCATCTTGGGACGCTTGCCGCGGTCACGATCTCCTCCGCAGCCGAATACCGTGATAATTCGGTGCGTCTTCAAGCCTTGCGCGGCGGTCAGCAAGCGGACCAGTGCGTCTTCGGTATGGGCATAATCCACGACAACCGTGAAATCCTGTCCGGCCGATACGCGCTCGAATCGACCGGGCACGTTGGTCAAGGAGGCCACCGCCTCTTGCACCTGACCGCAGGTCGCTCCTGCGTGCAGCGCCACGCCGATGGCCCCCAGGAGGTTGTAGACGTTGTGTTCACCGACCAGACGGCTTTCGACGCTGAAGAGGCCGGCCGGCGTGGCGGCTGTGAAGGTGGAACCATTCATTGACAGGCGCATGTGTTCCGCCTGCAGGTCTGCCCTTCCTTTGACGGCGAAGCCCCAAACGGGCACGCGGCAGGCTGCACGAACCAGAGCACCTCGCGGATCATCCATGTTGACGATGGCGCGTTGACCGGTTTTCTTGCCTTGGCCGAGCGACGTAAACAGGCGCAACTTCGCCTGGAAGTACTCCTCCATCGTGCGGTGATAGTCGAGGTGATCCTGCGTGAGGTTGGTGAAGACGGCGGCGTCGTATTCGCATCCAGCCGTGCGCTCCATGGCCAAGGCGTGGGAGGACACCTCCATCGCGACGCTATCCATGCCGGCCTGACCCATCCTAGCCAGTAGTCCCTGCAATTCGAGCGCCCCGGGCGTCGTATGAGAAGCCGCAATGACTTCGGTCCCGATTTGATAGGCGACCGTCCCGATCAATCCAACATGACGACCCATCCCTTCCAAGAGTCCTTTACAGAGGTAGGTCGTGGTCGTCTTGCCGTTGGTTCCTGTCACACCGACCATCGTTAATCGTGCCGACGGATCTCCGTAGAATCGGCTGCCGATGAGGCCCAGGGCCTTGCGAGAATCCGCCACCTTCACGAACGACACCGATGCCTGCCCCACCGATTCCTGACCGACAATCGCCGCGGCGCCTGCTTGTATAGCCTCGGTTACATAGCGGTGCCCGTCCACCCGCTCACCCTTCACGGCGACGAAGAGACTGCCGGCGGTAACAGCGCGGGAGTCGTCCGTCACGGAGGTGACGCCGGCCTCCAAAGTTCCGTGCCGTTCAATGATTGGGACTTGGCCGTTCAGCGCCGAAAGCAACTGCATGACGGTTGTGGTTCGCGGTTCCATGTCGGACTATCTCGCCGCCATCGCGATTTTGACCTGATCATCCCTGGGCACGCCCATGTACGTCAGCACCTGCTCTCCGACTCGACGAAACACCGGAGCCGCCACGATGCCGCCCCAGGCCTCGCCCTGCGGCTCATCGATCACGACGATCATTGCCAGGCGAGGCGCGTCGGCCGGCACGAAGCCGACGAAGCTACCGATTGAAAGCGCGGACGAGTAGGCTCCCGTGCGCGGGTCCACCTTTTGGGCGGTTCCTGTCTTTCCAGCCGCACGAAAGCCGGGAATGGCGGCCTTTGTCCCGGTGCCATTGGTGACGACGCCTTCCATAATGGTCGTAAGCATCCGGGCAGTCGCCGGTGAAACCACCCGACGTTTCACCTGGGGAAGTGCCTCCTTCACAGGCTGCCCCTTTTGATCCCTCACCTGCGACACGATAAAAGGCTTCATCAGAACGCCGTCATTGGCGATCGCTGACACCGCGGAGACCATTTGCAACGGCGTGACTCCAACCTCCTGCCCCATGGAAATGGAGGCGAGCGACCGACGGCCCCACTCCCGTGGAGACTTCAGCAGTCCGGCCACTTCTCCCGGGAGGTCGATGTCGGTGCGTTGGCCGAATCCGAAGGCCTGCAGGTACCGATATAGCCGCTGGTCGCCCAACAGCATGCCGGTTTTCGCGGCACCGATGTTGCTCGACTTTTGGATCATTTGGGCGAATGTCATCCATCCGAGCTTTTCGTGATCGTGGATCGTCGTGTTGGCGACGGTCATCCTGCCGTTCTCACCGAACAACATGGAGCCCGGCATCATCAGCCTTTCCTCCAGGGCGGCCGCCGCCACGACGAGCTTCATGGTGGAACCCGGTTCGTAGGTATCGGTGAGCGCCCGATTCCGCCACCGGTCAGCCGTCAACGACGCCACGGCATTCGGGTCGAATCGCGGGCTGACTGCCATTGCCAGGATGGCGCCGCTCCGCGGTTCCATGACAATAATGGTCCCTGACTTTGCGCGGGCCTGATCGACGGCTTCTTCCAATTCCTTTTCCGCGATGTATTGAATGACCTCGTCAATGGTGAGTGTGAGCGTTTGCCCGGCAGACGGCGCCTGCTCACGAAGCCCTTTGGGGAATACTGTTCGACCGAGCGCATCCCGTTGGAGTACCGTCAGTCGTTTTTCTCCGTGCAGCTGGGATTCATACCGGCGCTCCAATCCCTCAAGACCGACACCGTCCATCCCTACAAACCCGAGGACATGCGAGAGCAAAGGCCCTTTCGGGTAAAATCTTCGGCCCTCCATTACCATGCCGATCCCGTCAATCGACAATTGCTCGAGCCTACGGCCTTGCTCCGGCTCCACTTTTCTCGCCAGCCACACAAAATGTTTCTCCTGACGGAGTTTCTTTTCAAGTTCTTCCCGGCGGATGTGCAGCACCGGCGACAAGGTCTTCGCAGCACCCGCAGGACTATCGAGCGATGTCGGCACGCCGAAGATCGAGGGCACTTCGACATTCATCGCCAACACCTTGCCATGACGGTCGGTCACCGTCCCTCGGGCGCCTTCTAGCGCTACGGTTTTCTGATGTTGTCGATCCGCGCGCGCGGTGAGTTCAGCCGCTTGCAATACTTGGAGGTTGACCAACCTGAAGAGGATGGCGCCGAACCCGGCCAGAAGCAGGGCCAGCAGAACATATCGACGGCCGCGCGATGGCCCCATGACTACCTTGCGCCTCCGGCAACCGGCATGCTGCGGGCAATCCGTAATTGATCAACGGGCGTGGCCGCCAACGGCATATCGGGCTGCGGATGAATGATAAAGAGCTGCCCCTGCTGTGCGGGGAACATCCCCAGCTTCTCTGTGGCTAGTTTGGCAATCCGCTCGGGCGCCGTGAGGGCAGAAACCTTGACTTGCAACTGATCCCGGTCCCGCTCAAGCAGCGTCTTCTGCGCCTTAAGACGCTCGATGGAATATCCCAACCGAACCACATCGACCCGTTCCCAGACAAAGACGAACACGAGACATACCCCGGCTATGACAGCAACCGCTTTCATGCGTGTCCCTCCTTCATCGACCGCTGCAAAACTCGGAGCTTGGCGCTTCTCGAGCGGGGATTTTGATCCAGCTCATGTTCCGATGGCGTCTGCGGCCGCTTCGTCAGTATGTCCAGATCGCCGCGCTGCACTGAAAGGGATTTAAACGTGTGCTTGACGATCCGATCCTCGAGCGAATGAAACGAAATGACGCAAAGCCGAGCCCCCGGCGCCAATACATTTGCCGCATCCGTGAGCGAAGCTTCCAAATGGTCCAACTCCTGATTGACGGCAATCCGTAGGGCTTGAAACGTCCTGGTTGCGCAATGGATACGACCACGGCGATAGTGAGCGGGAACCGCCGACTCGATGACTGAGACCAACTGGCTCGTGGCGGTGAATGCGCGGTGACGACGGGCGCCTACGATGGCCCGGGCGATGCGACGTGAATACCGTTCTTCACCCAAGCGGTAAATCATGTCTGCCAAGCTACCTTCGTCCAACCCATTTACGATATCAGCTGCAGTCCGGTCACTTCTCTGATCCATTCGCATGTCGAGCGGTCCATCCGACCGAAAACTGAAGCCCCGGGAAGGGTCGTCAAGTTGCGGCGAGGACACTCCTAAGTCGAACAACACGCCGTGTACGCGCTGAATACCACGCTGCATCAGGATCGTCTTCAATTCCATGAAATGCGCCTTCACGAGCCAAGCGTGGTCTCCAAATGCATGAAGTCGTTTGCGGCACGAATCAATGGCTTGGATATCTCGGTCGATTCCGAGCAGAATTCCGTCGGGCTGGCATGCACTAAGGATCGCAAGCGCATGTCCACAATACCCCACGGTACAATCCACATAGATGCCGCCGGACCGCGGGTTGAGCCACTGAAGCACTTCCGCTGCCATGACCGGAAAGTGCCCAGAGTTGCCGCTGCATCCCCATTCACCAGTTTCACCCACATTCCCCCACGTCAGGGCGGAGTATACTCTTAGGTAAGACATTGTCAATATAAAATACATGGACTTACAGGCTTCCTGGAATGACCAAAAAAAGACGCATTTTGAGCGCCGGAAAAGCGTGGCACAATCGGGAATCTGAGCAGATATGGACACGAATGACCCCAGAATGGGATCTCGAAGAGCTGAATGAAGGAGTGGGAGGACTTAGGGATAGAGCTTGTACAGCATGCGGGGGAAGGGAATCGTTTCACGGACGTGTTCGATACCGCAAATCCAGGCAACAGCGCGTTCTATGCCCATTCCAAAGCCTGCATGAGGCACCGAGCCGAATTGGCGCAAATCCAGATACCATTTGAAAGCTTCCTCGGGAAGACCGTGTTCCTTCAGCCGTCCGCGCAATAATTCGGCATCATGGATACGTTCACCACCGCCAATGATCTCTCCATACCCCTCCGGCGCCAGAACGTCCATGCAGAGCGCAAGATCAGGCCGCGCCTTGTCCGGTTGCATATAGAAAGCCTTGAGCGCTGTCGGGTAGCGGTGAATGATCACCGGCCGATCGTACTGCTGTGAGATGATGGTCTCTTCATCCCCTCCAAAGTCCTCTCCCAGCTTTGTGGGATTGTTTTTCTTTTGCAACAGTCCGATCGCTTCCTCGTAGGTGAGCCGGGGGAAGGGTGGCTTCACCGATTCGAGTTTCCGGACATCTCGCTCGAGCACTGACAATTCATTCCCTCGTGTTTCCAGCACTCTTTGCACGATGAAGCTTAGAAACTCTTCAGCGAGCACCATCATATCGTCCAGCTGCGCGAAGGCAACTTCCGGCTCGACCATCCAAAATTCCATCAGATGCCGCCGGGTCTTCGATTTCTCGGCTCGAAACGTCGGACCGAAACAGTACACTTTACCGAAGGCCGCCGCAGTTGCTTCACTGTAGAGCTGGCCGCTCTGCGTCAAGTACGCGGTTTCATCAAAATACTGCGTGTGAAACAGCGTCGTCGTGCCCTCACAGGCGTTCGGGGTAAAGATCGGCGCATCTACAAGAATGAAGCCCCGGTCGTCAAAAAAATTACGACAGGCGCGAACGATCTCGTGACGTATGCGCAGAATGGCGTGCTGCCGGTGAGAGCGCAGCCACAAGTGCCGATGTTCCATCAAGAAACCGACACCATGTTCCTTCGGCTGGATGGGAAAGGGCTGAGCGAGTTGCACGGCTTCGATGGTGCGGACGTCTAGCTCGTACCCTCCCGGCGCACGATCGTCTTGCCGAAGTTGCCCCGTCACAATGAACGAGGATTCCTGCGTGAGCCTGGCCGAGACGGCGAACTGTTCATCGCCGACGGCTTTCTTGCTCACGACCGCCTGCAGGTCGCCGGTGCCATCGCGGATCGTCAAAAAATGTAACTTGCCGCTATCACGGCGGCTTCGCAGCCATCCACGTACGGTCACTTCCTGTCCCACATACCGTCCGGCCGTCTCAATCATCATCACCGGCATGAGACACATCCTCCTACCACTATGCGCATATCCACGGAATGAACGGCAGCCTAGCCGATTGCCGGTCCGCATTCAAGAATACGAAGCCGCAGTTTTGTTGACAAGGTGCCTGCCGGGGATAAAATCAAGCTATGAAGAGCCGCAGACAACTCTTGAGATACTTGCTGCTCGTTGTCTTTGCCGGTGCGATCGGCGCAGTTGCGCTGCAAGAGGACCGTGCACTCGCCGCCTCCGCGATCTACTATTGTCCGGACAGAAAGGCGGACCAACAGTATTCGGCACAACCGGATCCCGGCTGCGTACCGCTTGTGAACAAGAAAACGGAAAAGAAGCCGGATCTTCCGTCGGGCGAGCCACAACGACATTTTCATCCTGACAACCTGCCGCAGGACGTGTCTGCGTTTCTCGCTCGTTATCAAAAATTTTTACAATGCTGCAAGGCGGATTTGGGTGAGTTGCGGGAGATCGAGGATATGGCCGACGAGCTTGACCAATTGCTGGATTCGACCCAAGCGAACCTCTCGAACTACTCCCTTGCATCGAGAGGAATCATGCTTCGGGACCTGATTCCGCGAGTCGCCAAGGCTAGAGGAGACATCAAAATCCTTCGTGCTCGCATCGACAAGATCGGCGAACTCTCAAGCCGGAGGGATGCCCTTGAACCAGAAGAAAAAGGCCTGACATTGCAAAGGATCAGGGAACTCGAGGAATCGATCGAACGAGACATCCAGGCGCCGACCTTGCCGGGAAGCGCAAAAACAGGCGCCAGCATCGGCACAGCTCCGGCTGCCGGCCCGGCCATCGGCCGAAGCCCCAAGACCGGCCCAGACATCGGCCAAGAGGGAATCACGGGTCAGGATATCGGCGCAACTCCGAAAAGCAGCCGAAACATCGGAGCCGGCGGAGTTTCAGGCTTTGAGATCGGAGCCACCGGACGTGCAGGTCCCGACATCGGAGAATCCACGCTTAACGAGGAAACCTCATCCGGCGTTAACTCAACGCTCCAGCGATCGACGATCGGTTCGAGCCTTTCGGATTCCAGCGTCGGGTCGAGCATCAACTCTTCCACCGTTGGCTCCAGCATGCAGGATACGTCGGTGAGCTCCTCTTTGCGAGGATCGTCGGTCGGATCGAGCTTAAAGGCCCGCTAGCATCACACTCCCGCGTTATGCGTGACGGCAGGCATTGATTCCCATGTCTCTCCGGCATCCCGGCTGCGATAGAGGCCGCTGCCATTCGTGCCGGCATAAAACAGGTCAGGGTTTGTCGCGCTTTGAGCGATTGACCGGATGTTCGTGCTGGCGAACCCTTTGTTGAGAGTCTTCCAATTCGCTCCTCCGTCCCCGCTGCGATGCACTCCGTCACGGCCCGTGATATAGATGACACCTTTCTTGCTGCGGTCCGGAATCATGGCGATAATCATCTGATCCTGAAGCGACTGCCCGATGCGATCCCACGACGCCGCGCCGTCGGTGCTTTTGAACAGACCTGAGAGCGTGGCTGCGTACACGGTGTCCGGCTCGAACGGATCGACATGGATGGATGTCACGTTCAATGCTCTTGACGACTTGATCATCTCCGGCGGTACCAATCCATTGTTCACCTTCTCCCAATGTCCTCCCTCGTTCACGCTCTTATAGACTCCTCCGCTGGTGCCCGCGTAAAGAACGGCAGGCCGCGTCGGATCCATTCCCAGTGCCACGACCATCAGCACCTCTTTCATGCCTTCCATCTTCTTGACCCAACTTCCTCCGCCGGTCTTGGTCTCAAAAATGCCCATTGTCGTCGCGACGAAAATATGGTTGCTGTCGTACGGATCAAACACGAACTGATTGACGACGGATGAAATTGTCGCATCGTCCAAGCCCGAGCGCATGGAAGCCCACCGCTGTCCGCCGTCATAGCTCTTATAGACGGCATCGCCTTTTGTCCCGGCATACACCGTGGCCGGATACGACGGGTCGACCGCCATGGCAATGACCCGCGAGTGGCTCATACCCTTTGAGATATTCGCCCACGTCTTGCCGCCATCCCTTGACTTGTAGATGTAATCGTTGGTGGTGACGTACAGGATGTCGGGATTTTTCGGATGTAGTTGAATGACGACGATGGGTTCGCTGCGATCGCACGCCGCGAGCGCAAGGTGGGAAATTAATACCCCTATAAGAGCCAACGAGGGGAGTCGCGTACCGTGCCGTCGAAAAGCGCCGCCTGTCATCGATAGTTCGTGAACTGCAAGTCAATACCGAAGTCCTTGTCTCGCAGAAATGCGATCGCTGTCTGCAGCTCGTCCTTGCTCTTGCTCAAGACTCGAACTTGCTCACCCTGGATTTGCGCCTGCACCTTTAGCTTCGCATCCTTGATCGCCTTTGAAATTTCTTTTGCCTTCTCGGACGCCAATCCGCTTTGGATCTTGGCGGTCTGCCGAATGGTACCGCTCAATGCCGGCTCAGGAGCCCCGTAATCAAATGCCTTCAGCGAGACGCCGCGTTTCACGCATTTTGCCTTGATGATATCCTGCACCGCCTTCAGCTTATAGTCGTCGTCTGAAACGACCACCAGTTCCTTTTCCTTCTCTTTTAAGTTGATCTCGGTCTTCGAATCCTTGAAATCAAACCGTTGCTTGATTTCTTTCGTCGCCTGATCGAGCGCGTTCTTCAGTTCCTGCATGTTCACTTCCGATACCACATCGAATGAAAATTGATCCGCCACGTCGGCCTCCACTGGTTCAGTGTTCTAACAACACCCTGTGCCATTCGGCAGGCGGAAGGCGTTCTCCTCCTGCGTGACGGTCGCACGAAACTTGCCGGGCGCTCCCCCACCGGCCATCACGACGATTTCGCTGCTGGTAAACGGACGCTTTCGAATGAGATATCCGTACCATTGCCTCATGCTGTCGCTGAGCACCACCAATCCCAGCATGGCCACGACCATGACCAAGGCCGCATCGAAGTACAACGCAACCGCACCCCCAGCGGTCGCCGTTGTTGCAGCAGCCCAGAACATTCTGAACATCTCATACGAGCCGGTCAACGTAATGGCGCCGACAAAGACCATCGGCAGCGCCGTGATCCAGAGATAACGAGACTTTCGCATCTTGATCAGCACCGTGGTGCCGATGCATAGCGCGAGAGTTCCCAAGAGTTGATTCGCGGCGCCGAACATGGGCCAAATCGTCGAAATGCTCCCCGTTGCGATCAGACCTGCCCAGCCTCCCACCACCACACCACTGGTGATCAACACCCCTGGCAGCCAATTCAAGCGCCGGAACGGTTCGGAAATCCTGCCCGCCATCTCCTGTATGAGATACCGCGCAACCCTGGTTCCCGTGTCGATCGTCGTGAGAATAAACAACGCTTCGAACAGCAGCGCAAACTGATACCAATACGCCATGAGCCCAGCCATTCCCGGTAATGCCGAAAAGATAGAAGCCATGCCCACCGCCAGAGACACGGCACCGCCCGGCCGTCCCGCGACGTCAACCTCCACCAAGCGCGAAAGCTCCTCGATTCTTTGGGGGGGGAAACCCATGACCGTGAGCGCATCCGCTGACAACGTTGTATTGATCGAAAAATAATCGCCGGGCAGCAGGACGGTGGCGGCAATCAAAGCCATGACGCCGACAAAACTCTCGAGCAGCATGGCTGCATATGCGACCAGCGCCTGCGATTCCTGTTCGATCATCTTGGGAGTTGTGCCGGACGACACCAACGCATGGAAGCCTGAAACAGCGCCGCAGGCGATGGTGATAAAAAGAAACGGGAACAGTTCTCCGGGAATGATCGGACCGCCGCCGGCGAGAAACGGCGTTACACGCGGCATTTGCAGCGTCGGAGCCAACACAATGACTCCCAGTCCAAGAAGAAAGACCACGCCCAGTTTCATAAATGTGGACAGGTACCCTCGAGGCACCAGCAGCATCCACCCAGGCAATACGGAAGCGAGAAAGCCATAGCCGGCCAGGAGCCAGACGAGCGTCGCTTTCTCGTATTCAAACCATGACGCAACGGAAGATTGCGCCACCACGCGTCCCATCAGTACGGCAATAATGAGGAACGCGACACCGAGCAGCGAGACTTCCGCGATTGCTCCAGGCCGGAATCTCTGGAGATAGAAACCCATTACAAACCCAATAGGAATGGTCATCGCAATCGTAAACGTTCCCCAGGCGTTGTGATACAGCGCATTCACGACGGCAAAACCGAGACCTGCCAGGGCGACCACGACGATGAACAGAACGGCCACAGCCGTTGCGGTTCCAGTCACTACTCCCAGTTCATCATGTGCAATCTCCGGCAGTGACCGTCCATTGCGGCGCATGGAAGCGACCAAGACGATGAAATCCTGCACGGCTCCGGCGAGGACCGCTCCGATCACCAACCAAAGAAACCCGGGAAGAAAACCGAATTGCGCGGCGAGTACCGGCCCCAACAAGGGGCCAGCTCCGGCAATTGCTGCAAAGTGATGGCCAAATAGGACGGCGCTATTGGTGGGGTGGAAATTGATGCCGTCGTTCAACCGCACAGCAGGAGTCACGCGCTGATTGTTGAGTTCGACAACTCTTTGCCCGATCCACCGCCCATAAAAGCGGTAAGCCAGCACGTACAGGCAGGCCGCGGCCACAACCAGCCAGAGACCGTTGACCTTTTCATGGGGAGACAGCAGGCCGGTGACGATGGCAAGGGCGCCGGCACCCAAAAACGCCACGACTGCCCACAGCACAAGCCTCAGTGCCGACATGGGCAGCATCCTAGCACAAATCAGCTCGCTGTCTTGGGATGCGGCGCCTCGCCCGGCCGCTTACGGCCCGGCGAGGCGTTCAGTCAGGCAGGAGTTAACCCTCGATCATAATACGTCGCGGCTTGGCTTCATCACGCTTCGGAAAGGAAATCGTCAACAGCCCGTTTTTGGAGCTTGCGGAAGCCTTGTCCTGGTTGACGCTCGCCGGCAGCTTGAAGATCCGGACGAAGCCGCCATCGGCAATCTCGCGCATCAGATGCTTACGCGAACTCGTGGTTTCTTTCGTTCGCTGGCCTTTGACACACAGCATGTTGTCACTGACTTCTAAAGCCACATCACTGGACTCCCAGCCCGGCAACGCCATTTGGATATAGAAACCATTTGAATCTTCCCACGCGTTACATGCTGGAACCCATGCCCCTTCAGCGGTTCCAAAGGCGCTCAACGCTTCTTCAAACATTTGGTCGATCTGTCGGTCAAACGCATCGGGACGTACGGTCGAAAACACAGCGGGCAGATAGGTACTCATAACTGTTCCTCCTCCTCTCCGCGAGAGGTCCGTTATGGGGTTATAGGGTGTTAGGCCCGATCATCGATGTCGCCTGTTAACCGAGCCCAGTCGCACAGATAATTGTCGACGGCGTGGAGTCAAGTGGCAACGGCCCGAAGTGCGGCCGACCCAAGACCGCACTGCTAATACTGCAACTGGCCTACCCCTCCAAGGCGGGAGGAAATTCTCGGCACTGTGCCGAAATTTTCCGCTCTTTTTCTTGCCGGTTGGCCCGTGCCAACCCGCTCGCTGGCCCGCGTAGAGGTCTTCGGTCGACGGCGCATGAGAAATCACCGACTTGCGACCTCCATCTTTGTAGGTATTACTCTGGCCCTGGCATTGCAGAACCCAAGGGCATGCTGACCAATCTGAAAAGGAGATGCACTATGTCCCCCTTGCTGTTGATGCTGCTTCTCAGTCTGGTTCCTTTTCCAGTGCTCGCCATCGCGATTGTTGCCGATCGCTGGATGAAGTCATCTGACTAAGCGTTTCCTGAAGGCGCTCAAGCGGACGCCCCGCCGATCGCTTGAAGGCCGAGGTACCGACCGATGATGAGCCACCGCCGACAATTCCGGATGCCGGTCTCACGGTGCGGCCTGGTGACGAAAGATCACGCGACCGGTCTCTGTGAAATCCTGGACATCACCGAGGGTGGCCTCCACTTTTCGACAGACATGGTCCTGCATACGGATGAAACGGTACGCATCGAGTGCCAACTCGAGGCGGATTGCATCATTCACTGCGAACTCGTCATTACACATGCGCACGCTCCTCGCTTTGGCGGACGAATTACGCATCTCCTGCCGGAACACCAACGACAGCTGGCATTGTTTAGCCAGCGCTTGATCATTTCCACCATGGCGGGAATATAGCGATGGCTTCCGACACGACGCACCATACAGATCCACCCTCACAGCTCATTCCGGCCTTTTGCCTTATAGGAGTCGTGGCATTGCTCAGTTCGATTACCCCGACGATGAAGTATGTCCTTCAGCACAGCAGCCTGACATTTCTCTCCATCGCCAACGGACGCATCGTCATCGGCTTTCTCTTTCTGGCCGTCGTCACGGCCTGTTTCGATGGGAAAGGGCTACGGTCGCTCGGCATTGCCGATGGTCTGCGTTTCGGCCTGCTCGGTTTGCTGGGCGTTGGGTCGTACGTCGTGGCGGCGTATGGACTTTTGTATACGAATGTCACGCGCTACGCGTTGATTTATAGTCTCCTTCCCACCTTTATCGCCTTTTTCAGCTGGTGCCTTTCCAAAGATCGCCTGACAGGCTCCAGTGTCATTGGGATCGTATTGTCCTGGGGAGGCTGTCTGGTCGCCTTATTTCCAAATCTCGAACCGCGAGCGATTGACTTCGCGTCGGGAGATCCGCTCGTGCTGCTTTTCACATTCATGATGGCCGCGCATATCGTTCTCAGCATGTCCATTGTAAGGCACCATGGCGTCCTCACGGCCAACACCGCGATGTTCGGCATCACCGCCATTTTAGTGTCGGGTTGCACCGTCGCTTGGGGGGAGCCGGCGCCGCCGACTAACCTCTCTTGGACCGTTTTGGGCGCAGTGCTGTTTATCGGACTGGGGACTGCCAGCGTCTTCTTGCTGCGTTGTCGATCTCTGCAGACCTTGACGCCGGCAACGGTGGCCGCCTATCACAACTTCATTCCGATCTGCACGATCGGCATCGCCCATCTCTCGCTCGGGGAACCCCTCTCCGCGCAAACGCTGGTCGGAGCATCGGCCGTTTTACTGGGAACCGAATTAGTACGGCGAAAGCCAGGTTTGAGATACCAACCGGCCTGGCAGCCTCGGTGGGAAGCGTCCGATACGGCCGGGAAGCGTTCATGAAAAGACGAGGACAGAAGCAGCGGGTCCGCCCCTCCAAGGAGGGATACTTTTCGCCTGTTCATGCACAGTACACTGGCGCATGGACGACATGAGACCGTACCATCGCGGTCTTTACCGGCTCCCAGTCATCTACCCTGCCATGTACTGCGTCACGTCGACCGTAGGAGAGGGAAAAGTCACTAACCTATCGGCCATGGGATGCGCCATCGAGACGGACGAACCGCTTTTGATGAATCAGCAGGTGGCGCTTCGTCTGCTACTTCCTGACAAATCGGATTCATTGCCCATAGACGCAGCAGAAGTAAAATGGGTCGCAGGCACGCGCGCGGGTGTCGAGTTTATACAATTGGAGCGTGAAGCCAACCTTCGCCTGCATTCATTCGTGTGGGACAAGATGATTGAGCGAATCCAACTCCTTCAGCAGCAGCGCGCCGCCTCACCGAGACTCTGACGCGCTTCGCTTACCGGCTCTTCCCATGGCAGCCAAGCAGAGAAGACCGATACCGATCCAGACCAATTCACGGAAGCGCCTCACGAGCGCGAAGGTGATGCCTGTGACGTCCGAATAGCCAAACGCCTTTAGCAACAGCAAATTCCCTCCGTCCTGCGCTCCCAGACTCCCGGGAATAAAAAAAGTTCCTCCCTTGATGAATACCGCCAAGGCTCCGATGGAAATCGCGGAGAAGAGATTCGCCGGTTCCCCCAAGTACGCGATAATGACGTAGACTTCTACTGCTTCGGCCAGCCACCCGAGAAGGTAGAGGCCAGTAGACGCATAGAAGGCGGGTCGATACCGCGTGTAAAAATCGAGGATTATGCCGTCCAGCGAGCGCAACTTGTCTTCGCGCTCTTCCAGAAAGGCAATGTGCAATCCGAGCCCCCGCAAGACGCGCAGGCCCAACATGAACAGCCCGCGTTTCTGCACGAAGATGAAGGCGCCGACGCCAAAGAACAGCAAGGCGGTGGATAGCAGTGCACCTGCGGCTATCTGACCGGAGGATCCGGAAGAACCGAGCATCCAGAACGCCAACACGATACCGACGAGGATGAATAGCACTTGCGCGAGCGTCATAATGGTTTTGGCGATGACGACTGACGCGAGGCCCTCAACCAGTGGAATCTCGTGTCGCTGAAGGAGGTAGGCCTTCAGCGGCTCACCGCCCACGTATGCGGTGGGCGTCGTCATGTTGACAACTTCACCGGCTGTTCTGATCGCCAAAATTTCCCAAAATGCAATTGCGTTTGCCGCTGAGCCGAGCGTGAGCTTCCACCCGTAGGCTTCGAACACATACATCACCAGCGAGGGAATCAAGATGACCGCGAGCGCGCCCGGTCCAAGCCGCGCTGCCGCTTCATAGATTTTCTCGGGACCGATATGCCAGACGAGGAGACTGACCGTTAGAAAGCCGAGGGCAAATAGCAGATAGCGCCACACGCTAGCAGGCGGGAGACGAAGGCCGGGACCTGGGCACCGGCGCAGCCCACACGTCCCCGGTTGATTGTACGAGCAGGTGCCGGTGCATGACTGCCCTTCAAAGATTACGAGGAGAATCGGTCGGCCACGGCAGCCGGCCTGATCACCCATACCATGACCGCCGCAAACGCCATCGAGCCCGTCGCGGCAAGCCACAGAAACACTTCGAGCTTTCCGAACACTGCAAAGAGCAGTACGACAACCGAAAAGTCCCTGCTGGCCACATTCTTGAGCATGAAATCCGACCAGGCCGCGTGGAGCGGGGTTTTCCATCCACTGGCACTTCTGATTTTCTGGGCCTTGTTTACCAGGAGAAACGACAGAGCGTTGCCGAAAACCGCGGCGGCGCCCAAGGCAAGGGGAACCCAGGCGCTATCGGCATTACCCGCCTGCACATATGCGCCGACAGCAATTCCGCCGAAAATGGCCATGTGCACGACATTATCCAACGCGATGTCCAACCACGCGCCGAACGGAGACTCGGTAAACGTCAGGCGCGCCACCTCGCCGTCGCTACAGTCTATGACCGCCGCGAATTGGAACAGTAAGGCGGCGACGACGCCGCCGGTGTAGCTGCCCGTGGCAAATGCGGCCGCTGCGAAGAGGCCGATCACCGCGGCTAGGATGGTAATGGCGTTGGGGGACCAGCCCATCGCGACGAACGCTCGCGTGCACCAGAGCGACAGTCGACGATTGAAATATCGATCGACGAATCCTTCAAATTCCCCTTTCAAAGACGAATACAGCCGACGCTCTGCCTCGTGTAAATCAGACTTCCCGAGCACCGGTTGATACCAGCAGGCTGGACCGTCGGTTCCAGTGGCGAGCCTCTTCACGTGCCCCTCGACGGATGCTTGCTCCAACCATCGGCCGATGGGCGCCGTGTCTCCCTGAGCCGCCAGTTGTGCGGCGGCAGTCAATTCTGAAGCGGGCATCACGATCACGTCCGCGATTTCGCGGCCCAATGCCCGCCTCCATGCCCGTGGCCTCGCCTCGGCACCATCACCTCTGACGCCGGGTCGCGCCACAAGGAGCGCCTCTCCAGTACGAACTTCGCGCCGCAGGTCTTCGATCAGCGATCGGGAGAACAGGGTGCCGACCCCTGACAACAGGCAGAACCCGCGGACTTCGGCGGCAAGCGCTTCCCATGTTCGAGGGTCGTCCAACGGGAATTCCCGAATCGGCATCCAACGCACCGGCACCGCCGCCCGGGGGCCTCTGAGGAGTGACTGCTTCAACTGTTCCTCCTCGGGTCCCGCAAGGACGATCAGCTGCCTGATGCCCGCTCGTTGGAGCGTGAGCACAGTCCGTTGAAAGAGGCTCATGCCGACGATGGGGGTCAGCGGGTCCACCGCCTTCCGTGCGGAGCCGTCAAACAGATCAATGGAAGGCAATAACACGGCCGTGGCGAGCCCCTGAAGCTCGGTCCCTTTGTCCAAAATCGGTTCGTTCATCGTCCGCTGCCGCTTGACCGTGAGTCTATGAAAGCCTGGGCAAGATCTCGCGCTCCGCCCTCTCAACATCTTCCGGGAAATCGATTTCAGTCCAAGGCAGGCCCCCGATGACCTCGTAACCGACCTTGACGTCCTTGAAAAACCCGATCAGTGCGTCTTCGTATTCCATGTGCCAGGCGTCACGATCCACGAACAGTCTGAGCGACGCCACGACATGGGGAGCATCCGAGTGACGCACCTTGAGGAATCCGACGCCCTCACCGGCATGGTCGTATCGTGACGGCATGTGTTTGGTAAGGGCAACCACGCGGCCGCCTTCGGCGACCACCATGCACTCTTCTCCGGTCTGTTTGACCGAATCGTCCATCAGAAGCGCATTCGGATAGGCTGATCGCACCAACCGGCGCAGGATTTCCCGGTGAAAGAGCACATCGGCATCCATGATCACGACGTCATCATCCAGCGCAGTGCGCGCCACCCAGAGAGAGGAAATGCTGCCGCGGTGAAAATGTTCGTTGACGAGGAACTGAACGTGGACGCCGAAGGAGTTGGATTCTGCGGCAGCGCGAATCATTTCCTGCTTGTAACCTACGACGATGTCAGCGCGCTTCACACCCAGGCTCGACAAGGCCGACAAATAGCGGGACAGCAACGTCTGACCGCCGATTTCAATGAGGCATTTGGGGCGATGTTGGGTGACGGGCCAGAGCCGCTTTCCGACTCCGGCCGCCAGAATGACGGCTTTCATGGACGCTTGCCGATCTCGTCTTCGAAGGCATCGAGGAACTCGACAAATTGCTGCTCGGTGAGCGCACCCATATTGGCGATGCGGAAGATGCTGTGCTCAAGGTTGCCCTGCCCGGCGTAAATCACATACCCGCGCGCCTTCAGTCGATCATGCAGCGTCTGATAGGGAAGCCCCTCCGGCAGATAGTACGCGGTGATGCTGTTGGATTGCCGATCTGGCGGCAGGACAGGTCTGACACCGATTTTCGCCATTCGTTCGCGGATCAACGCCGCCATCCGTTTATAGCGCTGAATCCGCTTGGCCACCCCTTCTTCCAGCAGTTCGTTGAGCGCCTCGTCAAACGCGTAATAAATTTGGACGGCAGGGGTAAACGGCACGACTCCCCGGCCTTGATCGTCAACATAGTGCGTCAAATGCAAGTACCAGGAACGCTTGGGATACGTCCGCATTCGTTCTAAAAACCCTTTGCGCACGAGCACGAAAGAGACGCCGGGGAATCCCTGAATGCATTTTCCGGCGGTTCCGGCAACCATATAAATCTTCGAACCGGCAATATCGATATGCTCTCCTGCCAACGCGCTGACGGCGTCCAAAATGAACACGCGGTTCAAGCCGTCAACGACTTCGGCAACGGCTTTTCCGGGATTCAACAATCCTGTGGTCGTCTCATGGTGAACCATTCCTACCGCATGGACCTCGGGATGCTGGCGAAGCGCCAAACGCAACCGCTCAGGGTCTGGGCGCTCCGTCCACTCATGCTTGAGCTCCGAAACTCCCAAGCGGTGGAGGCCGACCATTTGAGACATTCGCTCTCCATACACGCCGTTATTGATAATTAACACGCGCTTGCCGTGTGGAATGGAAGACATCAACGCCGATTCGACGGCCGCCGTACCGGAGCCCGTGATCAGCACGGCCGTATAATCCGCCTCCGCACCGGGCACGAAGGCTTTGAGCAGCTTGGACTGAATTCTCTGCTGCAACTCTGCAAAGTCCGATTCTCGATGACAGATGTCGGGACGCAACAGCGCCTGGCGTACACGCTCCGACACATTCACCGGTCCTGGATTCAACAACATCATGATGTGAAAGTCCTGTCGAAATTGGCGGCCGTTATGCGATGCCGGTCATAAACCGCTTCGTGATGTCCGGCGGATCGAGCACGATCCGTCCGGCGTCTTCCGCAAATTCGTTCACTTTGATCAGCAACAAGCTGGGGCCGTCCTTCTTGAGCATTTCCTTGAATTCGTAGATCAGATCGTCGCGATCGAGCGCGCGCTCGACATTCACGTAGCCTGCCGCTTTGGCCACTTTGTCGAGGGGCACGACATTCGAAATCGTGGGCTGGTTCCCGGTCGTGCCGTAGACCTCGTTGTCGAAGACCACATGGACAAAATTTTTCGGTCGCAATGCGCCGACCGTCGCCAATGTGCCCATGCCCATCAAGACGTTCCCGTCGCCGTCGAATGTGACCACTTGTTTGTGTGGTTTGGCCAGCGCCACGCCAAGTGCGATGGCCGGCGCATTTCCCATCGAGCCGATCATATAGAAATGCGTCGGACGATCGGCGATCTTCTGGACCTCGCGCGACGGGAATCCGTTGCAGACGATCAGAGGCTGGTCCTTCAGCAATTCCAGCAGCGCGGCCATTGCCTGGGCTCGACTGATCAATGTCCCCTGCTCCGGCCTCATGGATGTAAGCCCTTCACAACGCCTTTAGTGATGATCAGCGCAAGGGGGATTCGCTGTTTCATAAACGTCTCCCCCACCCACTTGAAATCTTCGACCGCCGTCTTTTCGGTCAATGTGCGATGAGGGATCTTCATCGTGTCAAGGAATTGGGGCATGACCTCCCCCATCACCAGATGCTCGGGGGCGTCTTTGCCGCCGTGGCCTCGCCAGGACACGATGAGAATGCAGGGCTGCTTGTAAATAACGTTCAAGGAAATCAGCGTATTGAGCGAAGTGCCCAGCCCGGAGTTTTGCATGAGTACGGCGGGCATCTTGCCGCCCATATACGCTCCCGCAGCCATGGCCACCGCTTCGTCCTCACGGACGGCCGGTGTATACCTGTCTCTTATACACATCTGACGCTGCCGACGATCAATGGAGAGTG
>JBKPSD010000008.1:0-14610 GCA_046734935.1 Nitrospirota bacterium | reverse complement strand
TTAGTGTCTCGTGGGCTCGGAGATGTGTATAAGAGACAGCGCCGAGATCACGCGCGCGCTGGTGATGAACCCGCGCTTCATGCTCCTCGACGAGCCGTTCGCCGGCATCGATCCGATCGCCGTCGCCGATATACAGCAGATAATCATCCGACTGAAAGGCAAGGGCATCGGTATTTTGATTACGGACCATAACGTTCAGGAAACGCTGTCCATTACCGACCGCGCCTACATCATCAACGAAGGTCTGGTGCTCGAAGCGGGCTCTCCCGATGTGATCGTGAAGAGTGAAACTGCACGCGCAGTCTATTTAGGCGAACGATTCACCCTCTAAAGGTACGTCGCATCCGATGAAACTTCGTCTCGATCTTCGCCTCAGTCAGAAATTGATCATGACGCCGCAGCTCCAGCAGGCGATCAAGCTGCTGCAGCTGTCTCGCCTGGAACTCCAGCAGAGCCTCGCGCAGCATCTCATGGACAATCCACTGCTGGACGAATTGCCCGAGGAGGTGGAAGAGAACGAGTCGGCCACGGCGGAGGAACAGGCCGAGGAGGCAGCGGCATCCGCGTCGACGCCGACCGAAACGACAGAAACGGCGGAATCCTCCACACCGGAAGAACGGGACAGCCCGGACGAAGTTTCCGCCTCCGGTTGGGAGGAGTACTTCGGCACCGATCGCCGCACGGGCGGCGGGGAAGGCCAGTCTTCATCTGACGAGTTCCCTTCTTACGAGCAGACGGTTGCGAAAGCGGCGTCCCTCGAAGACCACTTGCTCTGGCAGCTGTCCTTATCGGGCTTGTCGGAGCGCAATAAAGCGATCGGCCGTCTCTTGATCGGCAATCTTGACGACGATGGCTACCTGCGCACGCCGATGGCCGAAATCATCAGCGGCACGGACTTCAGTGAGGCCGAGGCCGAGTCCGTTCTGCACGACATCCAAACGTTCGATCCAACCGGCGTCGGGGCCAGGGACCTCCCGGAGTGTTTGATGCTGCAGCTCGGCCACTTGGGAAAAAGTCCGATGGGCTCTTTGGGTGCCCGTCCGAGTGCGCTCAAGGGGTCGATCGTCGAGGCGGTCGTGCTCCATCATCTGAAGGATTTGGAGAAGAAACAGTACGCCAAGATTGCCAAGGCGCTCGATGTGACCGTGGCCGAAATCTTCCAGGCGACGAAGGTCATCGAAGGCCTCGAGCCCAAGCCGGGGCGCCCTTTTTCGAACACCCAAAATTATGTGATCGTGCCCGACGTGTTTGTCGTCAAAAACGAGGGCGAATGGGTGGTGCTGTTGAACGACGATGGATTGCCGCGTATGCGCATCAGCCCGTATTACAAACAGATGATGGCGACCGGCGACGGAGGTTCCTCGGAAACGAAGGCATACCTGGACGAAAAACTGCGCGCCGCTCAGTGGGTGATCCGAAGCATCGAGCAGCGCAACAAGACCATCGTCAAAGTGGTGTCCAGCATCGTCAAGTTCCAAGAGCAGTTCTTCGAGAAGGGCATCCAGTATCTCAAGCCGCTCGTGCTCAAGCAGGTGGCCGAAGACATCGGCATGCATGAGTCCACGATCAGCCGCGTGACGGCCAATAAATATATGTACTGTCCGCAGGGCATGCTGGAGCTGAAATTCTTCTTCAACGCCGGACTGCAACGCGCGGATCAGCCCAGCGACATGCTTTCCTCGGTGACGGTTCGGGAGATGATCAAGAAAATGGTCGCGGAGGAGGATGCGAACCATCCCCTCAAGGACGAGGAAATCGCCGCGCGGTTGCGCGAGCGTCAGGTTCTGATCGCCCGACGGACGGTGGCCAAGTATCGGGCTGAAGAGAACATCCCACCAGCCACCCAGCGTAAGCGGTTTTTCTAGCCGTCGGCGAGACGCTGCAGGGGTTTCCAGTCGAAGGAGCGCGTGCATGAAGATCACCGGCCGACATATGGATGTGACGCCAGCGCTGAAGCGATATCTCCGGACGCGGTTCGAACGGCTCGAGCGCTATGACGTGTCCCTCGATCGCTTGGAGGTTGTCTTGAGCGTGACCAAGCTGCAGCACACGGCGGAAGTCGTGTGTTCGATCAGGGGAAAGCGGTTCCAGGCGAAGACGTCGACGAGAGAAATGTACGCGACCGTCGATCAGTTGGTGGACCGTCTAGACCGTCAAATCCGAAAGTACAAGGAGCGGCGCGTCGAACACAAAGGACGGACGAAGACTGCATTATCCGCACCGCCGCCGGCCGGGCACGATCAGGACGAGTTCAAGATCGTGCGACCGAAGATCGCCGTCCTCTCGCGAAGCGAGGCACGGAACCGTCTGGACTCAGATCCCGGAGCCATGGTCCTGTTTACCTGCGCGGATTCGGGCAAACTGCAGATCCTCAGGCGGTCTGAGACGGGTCACGTCGTGTTGATTGATCCCTGAAGGGCGTCGTCATGGCAGGACTGCGGCTCGTCGTGATCACCGGGCTCTCGGGGGCCGGAAAGTCCCACGCGCTGAAATGTTTTGAGGATGTCGGCTACTTCTGCGTCGACAACCTGCCGCCGGCACTGCTTCCCACCTTTGTCGAACTCTGTCACCAGCAGGGCGGCGAGATCAAAAACGTCGCGCTCGGCATCGACATCAGGGAGCGGGTATTTTTTGCCGATCTCACGGGCATTTTACAGAGAATAAAAGACCTGGGACATTCGGTGGAATTGCTGTTTCTCGAAGCCCGCGACGCCGTGCTGGTGCGCCGGTTCTCGGAGTCGCGTAGACCCCATCCATTGCTGCCGGAACTGCCGGTGCTGGAAGGCGTCCGGTTCGAAAAAGAGCGATTGTCGGAGATCCGCGCCCATGCGGACCGCATCATTGATACCTCCAACCTCAGTGTTCATGACCTGAGGGACCTGCTCAGCCGGGATTTCAGCCACGAGCAAGCGGTCCGCCGGCTCACCATCTCGTTGGTGACGTTCGGTTATAAGTTCGGCGTGCCGTACGACATCGATCTGCTCTTCGACGTGCGCTTCCTGCGCAATCCGTATTTCGTGCCCGATCTCAAGCCCCTCACCGGTGAAGACCCTCGCGTCCGCAGGTATGTCCTCGAGGATCCGGATGCGAAAGCGTTTCTCGATCGGTTGGAAAATTTCTTCACGTTTCTTATTCCCCTGTTCGAACGCGAGCGCCGCAGCTATCTCAATGTCGGCATCGGGTGCACCGGAGGGCGCCACCGGTCGGTGGTAATCGCCAAGCGGCTGCAAGAAACCTTCGTCGCGGCCGGCCATCACGTCACGCTGTCTCACCGCGATCTCAGCAAGCAATAATCCCTCCAGCCGATTCTCATGCCCAGACGCGGGCGCTACGTAGACGCGCGGCGCGGCGGTGGCCTAGTCACGCCGTTTCCTTGACAGCCGGGGGACACCAACTATACTTAGGGTGCGCCTTGCAAATCCCTTTCCTGAAGCGACTTTCGGCATGTTTGCGCGCGGCTGCGACCACGATATGTCGGAAAAATGCAAAATGATTTGCGCTAAAAACGAAGTCATGTACAGTCTGAGGCACGTATGCTGAATTCCCTAAAAGGCCTCGTCGATACGGATATTCTTTCGCTGCTGACGCCCAAGCGCCAATTGGTGGGCCTCGACATCGGGTCCAGCGGCATCAAGCTCGTTCAATTGAAGGAAAACCGGGGACGCTATGTGCTGCAGAAATTCGGATTCAAGCCCCTGGAGCCGGAGGTCATCGTTGACGGCACCGTGATGGATGAAGGGCGCGTCGTTTCGGCGATCAGGGAGCTCTTCGACGACTTGAAGGTAAAGGTGAAGCAGGTGGCGGTGTCAATTTCGGGCCATGCCGTCATCATTAAGAAGATCAGCCTGCCTCCCATGCCCGACGATGAGCTGGAGGGCCAGGTGAAGCTTGCCGCTGAACAATACATCCCGTTCGACATCAATGAAGTAAACATCGACTTTCACGTGCTGCCGCCGGCGGAGGGTGATGCCGCGGGAGAAGGAGAAATGTCGGTCATCCTCGTCGCGGCGAAAAAGGACAAGATCAACGAGCTGACCGAGCTTGTGAAAGGCGCCGGGCTGGTCCCGATGGTGATGGACGTGGACGCGTTCGCGATCGAGAACATGCACGCGATCAACTATCCGACGTCTCAGGACGAAACGACGGCCCTCGTCAACGTGGGTGCGAGCGTCATGAACATCAACATCATTTCGAAAGGCACGTCCCTCTTTACGCGCGACATCCCGATCGGCGGGAACCGGTACACCGAGTCGATTCAGCGTGAGCTGGGGCTGTCGTATGAAGATGCCGAGGCCTTGAAAAAGGGCGGCAAGTCGTCCGGGAATAACCAGGCCGCCGCCGCGCAGAGCGTCATCGAGAGCGTCAACGCCGAAGTGGCGTCCGAAATCGCCAGGACCATTGACTACTTCAAATCGACGGTGACCGAGGGCGATGTGCAGCAAGTGTTGCTCTGCGGCGGCGGAGCCCAAGTAGCCGGCCTTGTGAAACAGTTACGCGACCGGATGCACGCGGTCGTGGAGATCGCCAATCCGTTTGCGGAAGTCGACACGTCCGGAAGCGATTTCGACCAGGCCGCGCTGGCCGACCTCGCCCCCATGGCGTCGGTGGGCGTGGGCTTGGCGCTCAGATCGGTAGGCGACCGATGATTCGCATTAATTTATTGTCTATTGGGCCCAAAGGGCGACCGGCGAAGCCGCAATATGATGTACGTGCGCAGCTGCTACTCGGCGTCGGATTGCTGGCCATCACCTTGAGCGCCTGCTGGTGGTATTCGGTATCCCTCGATGATGAGATCGCCGCACGTCAGACCGAAAAGGCCGATAAAGAGAAGCAGGTGGCCCAGTTGAAAGAACAGGTCAAGCAGGTCTCGGATTTCGAGGCGCGCAAGAAGCAACTCGAGGACAAAAACCGCATCATCGACCAGCTCGAGAAGTCGCGGGTGGGTCCCGTCAAGGTCATGGACCATGTGAGTCAAAGCCTCGAGTCGTTGAAGCTCTGGCTCGTCAGAGTAGGGGTGACAGGCCAAAACATCGAACTCGAAGGCCGGGCCTTGACCAACGACGATGTGGTCGAATTCATCAACAATCTTCGGCGCACCGACTATTTTACCGACATCAATCTGCAGGAAAGCCGGGCCGCTGTGGACAATCAGATCAGCCTGTTCCAGTTCAAGCTGGGATTTCGCCTGAAAGGATAGCGCATGAAACTGCCGGCGATGAATCTCGAGGTCCTTCGCACAATTCCGCTCATGCAGAAGGTCGCCTTTGTGACGCTCATCCTGGTCGGCATCATCGTGATGTTCTATTACTATGTCGTCGAGCCGAAGTCGACCGAGATCGCCGGCCTTCAAGGTGAAATCGGCAAGCTGGATACGGAAATCCAGACCCTGACCATCAAGGTGAAGCACCTCGACGAGTTGATTGCCGCCAACAAGCAGCTGGAGATCGAGTTGGCAAAGAAAAAGGAGCGGCTGCCTCCTGAAGAGGAAGCGGTCATGCTCCTCAAGCAGGTTTCCGATCTCGGGATTCGGCTTGGATTGGACGTCAAGCTCTGGAAGCCCGGTACGAAGAGCGAGGATCCTTCGAAGTTATTCGTGCGGCTGCCGGTCAACGTCGAAGTCGCCGGAGGCTATCATACGGCGGCATTGTTTTTCGATCGCATCAACAGCTTGCCCAGAATCGTCACGGTTTCGAATCTCAAGATGGGCACGCCCAAGACGGAAAAGGGTCGCGTCGTGACCCAAACGATTTTCGATCTCGTGGCGTACGCGGCGCCTCAGGATATCAAGGTGGCGGCTGCGGGGGCACCAGCGGCCGCGCCCAAGTAACGCCGCCCCGAAGGCGGCGGTAATCTCGAGGAAGAAGGACGGATGATGCTGATGCATGTCGGCAAAAGACTCCTCGGTGCAGCGGTGATCGGGAGCGTGCTGTTTCCCGTGATCTCCGGAACGGTATCCGGCGCCTCCGGGCTCACGTCCCACCTCCGTCAAGTCGCGCCCCTTCGGCAGGATTCGGTGAGAGTGCCATCGGCGGCCGATCTTCCCAAAGAAGCGGCTCAGACCTCCGTGGCGTCCGCTCCGGCCTCGATGCCCGGCGCGATGGAAGCTGCGGCCGGTGCATACATGCCCCCCGTGGGCGGTTACGATCCAGCCGGGCGGCGTGATCCGTTTGCTCCGCTGCTGTCCCAGTTGGCCCCGGGCCAAGTCGATTCGACGCTTCCGCCGTTGCAGCGGGTGAGCCTGACCGATATGAATCTCATCGCCGTCATTTGGGGAGCGTACGGGTACACGGCCATGGTTCAGACGCCTGATGGAAACGGATATTCCGTTCGCAAAGGGACTCGGGTCGGCCCCAACAGCGGAGTCGTCAGCGCGGTGACTGAAAAGGGCATTATCGTGCAGGAGCGATTCACGGATGTTTACGGCAGAAAACAGGAGCGAGAGTACGTCAAGCTTCTCCATCCGAAAGAGGGCCTAGAATGAGACACATACAGCGAGATGCCACGACCATGTTCCGCATCCTGTCCGCCCTGGCGGCTGTGAGCCTTCCTCTGGCGGTTCCCTCCATGGGAGCGACGCCGGGGAGGGATGCCGATGTGGCGGTGACAGAGGCGGGCCTCGAGCGCGCGTCCTCGGACGTGGCTCCCGTGACGCCGACGGTGACCGCAATCGATGTACGCAAGGAGGCTGATCGCCTCAGCGTGACCATCAGCGGTGAAGGTACGTTGTCGCATGAGGCGGTCAGAGTCGACGAACGCCGTCTGGTGATCGACATCCCGCATGCCTTCTCAACCCTTCGCCGGCCTTCGATCAATGTCGGCCATCGGCTCGTCAAGCAAATCCGCGTCGGCGACCATGCAGATAAAGTCCGGCTGGTGTTCGATCTCGCGCACGAGGCGGAGTACGTCGTCGAGCCGCGTGGCTCGCAGATGCTTGTGACCTTCAAGGATGCAGCGGCTGACAACCGGTTGGAGCAACAGATTGCGGCGATGGGTGCCGCCGATCTTCCGCCTGTCCGTATCGAACGAGTTCAGGATGGCAAGACACAAGCGGTGGCGCACCGGGCCCTCCCGGCGTTTCGTGTGCGTCCCGTTCAAATGATGGCCGAACCGGACGCCACGGAAAAACATACGCCGAAAGACGATCTCGTCCTCGGTGAAACGCGCTATACGGGCCGCCGCATTTCCTTGGATTTCCAGCAGGCCGATATCAGCAATGTGCTCCGGCTGATCGCCGAAGTCAGCGGCTTCAACATCGTGATCGGCGAGGGCGTCAAGAGCAAAGTGACGATGAAGCTCGTGAGCGTGCCCTGGGATCAGGCCCTGGACATGATCTTGAAGATGAATGGTCTGGGCAAGATCAAGCAGGGAAATATCCTTTGGATCGACTCACTCGCCAACATTGCGAAGCAAGAGGACGAAGAGGCGCGGGCTAAGGACGCCAAGGTCAAGGCCGAGGACCTCGTCGATCGCGTGTTTTATATCCGGAACCTCCAAGCGCAGGAGTTGATGACGTCTCTCAGGCAAAACCTTAGCCAGAGAGGGCTTATGCAGGTGAGCCAAGGCACCAACGCTTTGGTGGTCCGGGATACCGAAACGAAGATGACGGTGCTCAAGCAGTTGATCGAAGGCCTGGATCTGGAAGTGCCCCAAGTGCAGATCGAGGCGCGCATCGTCCAGGCGGATACCGTCTATGCCCGCGGCTTGGGCGTGCAATGGGGCATCCAAAATTTCGATAACGGACCCAATTCGTTTTCGGGGGTGGGCAATCTGACCGGACCGTTTGCTCCAATTGCGGGAACCGGTGGGACCACGATTCCACGGGACTTCCTCGTCAACTTGCCCGCGCAGGTCGCCGGTCTGCCCTCCGTCCCCGGCATCGGATACACGTTTGGCAAGTTGGCGCCGGGCTTCGCATTGGATTTGAGATTGTCGGCCGGCGAATTGCTCGGCTTGGCCAAAGTCATTGCCGCGCCGAAAATCACCACCTTGGACAAGCGCGAGGCCAAGATCTCGCAGGGTGAATCCATTCCCTTCCAGACCACATCGTTGCAGGGCACCCAGACGACCTTCGTCGATGCCAATCTTGAATTAAACGTCACCCCACAAATCACCTCGCGGGATCCGAAGGAAATCGGCAAGCAGATCATGATGCGTGTGCGCGCAACCCGCAACGCGGTCGGTGCGAGAAGCAACCCGGCCGGTCCCAGCATCGATCGTCGCGAAGCCAACACGCAGGTGATCGTCCGTGACGGGGAAACCATGGTCATCGGCGGGGTCTTCATCGATACGCAGAACAACAACGTGCAGGGCGTGCCGTATCTCTCACGGATTCCCGTCCTGGGGTGGCTGTTCAAGAACAAGTCTGAAAGCGTCTCCAAACAGGAACTCCTGATCTTCCTGACACCCTCCATCGTCAAAGCCTAGAGGCTTGCCGGCAGTCCGCAGCCGCGGCTGCCGGCGACTTCACCATCTTCGGCAGGGTGTATTCGACAGCACTCAGGCGCACCCTCCCTCCACCGTAAAACCTAGTCTCTTTTCGTTGGGTTGTGCTACCATCGGCAGGATTTGCCCCGATCGGCCGTGGGATCCTTCCATCAGCCATGACACCGATGACCAGCCAACGTATTGCCGTCCAGCTCGGAGAGCGCAGCTACGACATTCTTCTGGAACCGGGCTCGAGCCGCTCGCTCGGAGACCGCCTCACGCGACTGGCCGATACCGGCAAGATCGGGATCGTCACCGACCGCCATGTTGCGCGGCATTATCTAAAGCCGGTGGCCGACTCTTTAAAGCAGGCCGGGTTCGAGCCGGTGGCCATCGTCCTGCCGCCCGGCGAGCGCACCAAGACTCTGGCGACTGTTGCCCGGATTCTCGATGTGCTGGCCAAACACCGGTTCGAGCGTCGTTCGCTCCTGCTCGCGCTGGGAGGCGGCGTCATCGGCGACCTCGCAGGGTTCGCCGCCTCGATCTATCAGCGCGGCATCCCGTATCTACAAGTTCCAACGACGTTGGTCGCGCAGGTCGATTCCAGCGTCGGCGGGAAAACGGGCGTCGATCACCGTCTTGGGAAAAACCTGATCGGGGCGTTCCACCAACCCAAGGCCGTCATCGTCGATCCGTTCATGCTCCATACCTTGCCGCGTCGTGAATGGATCGCCGGTCTGTCCGAGGTCATCAAATACGGCATTATCGCCGACGAAGCGTTCTTTTCGTTTTTAGAAACCTCGATGCCCGATCTGCTGAAATTGGAGGCGGAGGCGGTGATGCACGCGGTCGCGCGTTCGTGCGAAATCAAGGCGGAGGTCGTTGGCGCGGACGAACGTGAATCCGATCGCCGGCGCATCTTGAACTATGGCCATACCATCGGCCATGCGTTGGAATCGCTGGGGGGGTATCGCCGTCTGATCCATGGGGAGGCGGTCGGCATCGGTCTGGTCACCGAAGCCGATTTGGCGGTCCATCTGGGGTTGTGCGGCAAGGAGGTGTCCGAGAGGATCCGTCGGCTCGTTCATGCGGCCGGCCTCTCCGATCAGATACCGTCCAACACGTCATTTCGCCGGTTATGGGACGCCATGCAGCATGATAAGAAGGTCGTTGGCGGCAGGGTCATGGGCGTCTGGCCTGTCCGGATCGGAGAAGTCGTGATCCGCCCCCTCGAGCAGGAAGCCTGCGCGGATTGGTTTGGCATGCGTGAATCGCGCCCGAAAGGCGGGAACCGGGCACGGGAAAGCGCTGGCCGATGGCGATGAAACGTCCTCCCTCACTCGGGCAACTCGAACAAGCGTTGAAGGAAAAGACGCGCGAGGTGGATGTGCTGCATCGGATCACGGATTCGATCAGCAATACCCTCGACCTCGAAGCCGTTCTCAAGCACATCGTCGAGATCGTGGTGGAAGTCACGAAAGCCGATGCCTGTCTGCTGTATCTCCTGTCCGACGGCCAGGACGAGCTCATCCTTCGCGCTTCGAAAAACCCCCATCCGAAGCTGATCGGACGAATCACGATCGGCATGGGCGAGGGCATCACCGGCTGGGTCGCGCGCGAGCGCACCCGCGTCGTCATTCCCAGCAATGCGAGCGATGATCCCCGGTTCAAGTTCTTCCATAATCTCCCGGAAGACCGCCATCAAGCCTTCGTGTCCGTTCCGATCATGGCTAAAAAGGAAGTGGTCGGCGTGATCAACGTCCAGCACAAGCGGCCCAAGCGGTACCGGCCGGACGAACTGGCCCTGCTGTCGACCATCGCCAATCAGGTCGGAGGAGCGATCGAAAACGCGCGGCTGTACGAGCAAATGCGCCGTAAGGCGCTACAAGTAGAGACGCTGTCTCAAGTGTCGGAAACAGTGGCCTCCAGTCGCTTGATCGAGGACGTCTTACAGCTTCTGGTGACCATGACGGCGCAGATGATGAATTCGAAGATCTGCTCGATCATGCTGCTGGACGAATCGACCGGCGATCTCCGGATCGAGGCCACACAGAGTCTGAGCGAACAGTACCGGCGGAAGCCCAATCTCAAGATCGGGCAAAGCGTGAGCGGCCGGGCGGTACAAGAGCGCCGGCCGATCATCGTCGGTGATGTCACGAAGGAGCAGGAGTACATGTATCCCGACATGGCCAAGAAGGAAGGTCTGTCCTCGCTGCTGTCAGTTCCGATGATGGTGCGTGAAAAAGCCGTGGGCGTCATCAACAGCTACACGTCGGTTCCGCACGCCTTCACGAGCGAAGAGGTCAAACTGCTTCAGGCCATTGCCAATCAAGCCGCCATCGCGATCGAGCACACGAAACTGCTGGAAAAGTCGTTCGAGATGCAGGAGGCGCTGGCGGTTCGAAAGCTCCTGGACCGGGCGAAGGGCTATCTGATGCGGTCGAAGAAGCTGTCGGAAGAAGAAGCCTTCAGGCTCATCCAACGGCAGAGCATGGATCTGCGGAAATCGATGCGGGAGATTGCCGAGGCCGTGCTGCTGGCCGGTGAACTCGAGGAACGCGCCGAAAAACAGCGCGGATAGACGCTATTTTTGCGGGACCGGGTTTGTGCGCTGTGAACGGGTCCGCTCCGCTTCCTGCTCTGCCAACTGCTTCTTGATGTCCTGCAATTCCTTGCGAAGCGCTTCGATCTCGGCATCCCGCTTTCCAGGGTCGTCTTTGTCCGCATTGCCGGATTGTGGGGGAAGCGTAGGGGCGTTCCGCGCCGAGGGCAGAGAGGCCGGCGGCAGCATCGCCAGCAATTCGTAGTCGATCACCAGCGTGGTATCCGTGGACCGCGCATCGCGATAACTGTTCCCTCGTTGTGCGGCCTCAGGAATGAATGACACCGTGCGGTCGGCGAACCCCGTCCCGTCCGGCGTACGTTTGGCCATGCCGGTCGTCGTTGCCGCATCCAAGCCGGAGCGATCTTCGGTCAGGGTGACATAGAGCGAACGGCCGTAGGCGTACAGGACGCCGGTCACCTCTCCGATCCTGAACTCGACCTCCTGATCTGGTGTTGCCCGCCTGAGTCCTTCAGAAACGATCGGCGCAACATGACCGACTTCGCTTCCCGAGAACAGCCGACGGACGTTGGAGGACTCTGACGAGTTCTTCTGCACCGGCGGATTGTCACGAACCAGAATGCCGTTCAAGACGAGCGTAATGGTGCTCGAGTCGATTTTGATCGGATGCGCGGCTTGAAACGGGGGGCCGCCGGCGATGCGGCGCAAGAACACTGCCCCTAGAGGGGATTCGTCAATCTTGGTGATCGCGTCCTGTCCGGTCGAGCAGGCGAAACAGAGCAGCAGGCCCCATAAAGAAACCGTTTTGATACTAGGCCGCAGCTGCATCCGTCATTCCGGAGGGAACAGTGCACAAGTCATGGTGCTTTCGTGCCCGGCTTTCCCATATCGCGCCGGATTTCCTCCATTTCCTTCTTCAGATTCTCGATTTCCGTATCTTTCTTTTTCATGTCTTCCTTGATTTGTTGGATGTCCTGTTCTTTGGCGCCGGGCTGTACATTCGGTTCCGATGGCCGCCTTTCGGAAGTAGAAGCCGGCGGTTCTCCGACGGGCATTCGAGCCAGTTGTTGATAGTCGATGACGAAGACCGTGTCTGAAGAACCGCCGAAGAGGCCTGGCTTGCCGTTGGGCTTTAGCGCTTCTTTCGGCTCAAATGCCAATTCCTTGTCTGCCTGGCCCGTTGCGTCGGGCAATCGCCGGTTCGCCATGTTGATGGTGTCGGGCTGCTCGGGCCGTTTCTTATATTCCGTCACGGTCAAGTAGAGCCAACGGTCTTGCGCGAAAAGGTGTCCGCTCGTAGTTTCCAAGAGCGAGGAGTTGCTGAGAAGAGGGTCCGACGATCCCACCCCGGCGCCGCTCCTGCTGGAGTAGGAAAGGCCCGACGGATAGCTGAATACCTTGAACCCAACCTGCTGATCCGTGGCGGCCTGACGGAGCGCCGCGGTCAGAAAGGGCGTAAGAAAGCGGATATCTTCCTCGGAGAAGGCGCGGGCGGTGGGGGATTCCTTCGAAAAAGCGGTCTGGAGCGTGGTCTTCCTTTCGGTCACCCTCACGCCGCTCAAGGTCCGAGCGATGACCCCTTCCTCGATGGCGACCGGGTGTGCCGCTTTGAAACCACGGTCTGGGATACGCTCGAGATAGATCGATCCCATAGGCGCTTCGTGCACAATGGTATCCACTTCAGGGGCATGTGCGCAGGCAGACAGCAGGGCCAAGCCGCCAACCAAGAGGCATCGCTGTAGTTTCTGCGGAGTTTGGTGCGGGATGGAAGGCATAGATCGCGGCGAGTGTAGCATAGGGTCTGGTCTCCTGGAAAATGCCTTGACAATCATCCGGCAGGGTCTTATAAGCGTGCGGCACATGCCGACAGCGAGAAGGACAAAGGGGTCCTGATCGACGGCAAGTTTCATCGTGAGAGGACAATGGCGTCCTTTTGGTCCAAGGTCTGGGCCGGAAGGGCGTTTTTTTTTGAGATGCCCTCCGGTGTCGAGCGTAGCTGGAATGGCCGAACAGGAGGAGGTTTTCTCATGACGAGGCAGTTCGTGCGAAGCGCCGGATACCTGGTGTTTGGTGCGATTCTTATGTGCAGCGCGGTGCCTGTCTTTGCGCAACAGAGCGCGGAGGAAGCGGCCGGCGGCGGACAGATCATCCGCAAGGAAAAAGAAGAACCGGCTGTCCCGCATCTTTGTGCAGGCTGCGTGGCCCCGATGTTTACCCAAGGGAGCAAGGGTACGCTGACTCCCTACGGACGAATTGAACTAGACGGCATATACAGCACTAGAAACACCAACCCGCTCGATCCGCAGCAGTTTAACGGGTATGGCACGGCAGCCGGCCGGCAGGGCAATCACAGTTCAACTCTCAATCCCCGGTACAGCGTCATCGGCCTCCGGGCCGACAGAACGGACGGCGTGAATACATTGACGGGCGTCGTTGAGGCGGATTTTTACGGTCAGTCCGACAGCGGGAATAACCTATTACCGCGTCTGCGTCTCGCGTATGCCAAGTATTCACCGAACAACGGCAAAACGACGGTGACCATCGGGCAAGACTGGAACCCCATCATGAGCTTGCTCAGCGATAACATAGACTTTTCGATCATGGGCTACACCGGCAATCTCTGGCAACGTCTTCCGCAGATCACGGTGCGGCAAAAATTCGGCGAGAGCTTCGAGGGACTGTTGACCGTCATGCGCTTCGAGCGCGGTCTCTCGAACTGCTGCGGCAATACGCAAGTGCGGTCGAACATCGGCACGACCGGCGGCAATGGCGGAGGGCCTGGCAGTACCACCGCCTTTAATGATCCGGTTCAAATGCCCTATTTCGGAACCCGATGGGCGTACACGGGAACGGGCAGCTTGACCGGGACGATGCTCGCCATTAACGGCGCCTATCGCTACTATCGTTCAGCGCCGACCTCCAATGGTGTCGGAGCCGGACCGACCTTTGCCTCGTTTACACCCGGCAGAGACATTAATTCCTATGTGGTCGGGCTTGAAGCGGTGCATCAGCTGGCCAAGCAACTACGGCTCATGTGGGAATTGGCCTATGGGCAGGCGTTGGGGAACGAGTGGTTCCGATGGAATCAGGATTTGAACTTTCTGACTGGGAAACCTGTGCGCACGATGACCTCGTGGTTCCAGTTGAGCTATGCCCACTCGAAGGATTACACGTTCCTCTTCGGGTACGGCATCGATAATCCCCTCGATAGGGATTTGACGGGCAGTCTCAACGCCTATGGGGCAGTTGGAAATAACTCGAGCATCCAATATCTGTCCAATCAACGGACCTATGTCACTGCCATACATCCAGTCTGGGCGGATCTCGTGATGGGTTTTGAGTGGCAGCACTTCTGGACCAACTGGGCTCAGCCCACCACGTTTGTGGGGAAAGCATCCAATCAGGCCGATATGTTCACGCTGTCCGCCTGGTACAACTTCTAACGATGCAGCATCCGTCGGGCCGACTGGCAAACTACCGGCTAAAAGGAGATTGAGCATGAGTGAGACGAAAAAACATGAAACGACCGAGTCGCAGCAGACGACAGAGACAGGATCTTCCCGCCGCGAATTCTTGGTGCAGGGTTCAAAGGCCGCGGCAGGCGTGGGTATCGCCGCTCTGCT
>JBKPSD010000007.1:0-33070 GCA_046734935.1 Nitrospirota bacterium | reverse complement strand
GTGGAGAAGGCGTTTAGGGCCGTCCAGCAGACGGGCATTCCGGCACTGGCGGTGGTTGGCGGTGTTTCCGCCAACACACGCCTTCGCGCGCTGATGCGGCAGCGGGCAGAGTCGTCAGGCATTCGCCTCAGTATTCCTCCGCTGCGCTTTTGCACAGACAACGCGGCCATGGTGGCCGCCGCCGGCCGGAGCGCACTTGCTGCCGGGCACTGCATCACACTTGATGCCGAACCGTTTACAACGCTCGGGCCGACGCTCGCAGCCATGGTCGGGCGAGCTTGAGAACAATGGAGGACGGATATTCCTGAAATCTACGGACAGACCAGCGGATTACGCGCCAGCCAAGTAGCGGCGGTCGAGCGTCTCTATCGACGGAGGGTCCCGCAGGACAAGGTGGTGTCGTTCGAGCTCGCCAAGGCCATGTGTCAGCTGTCGGTGGAAATTCGGCGTCCACTGGCTCTGTTCCTGACTCGCAGGGGACAGGTACAGGAAATTATCATCGGCACAGACCTGGTCCTCTCACCTACAACCCTGTCAAAATTCCGCGCCGGCTCGAGGTCGTTGCGCGGTTTACGATTAATCCGCACGCAGCTGCATGATCAGCCCTTGAGCCAGGAATCTTTGACGGATTTGGCCTATCTTCGTTTGGATCTCTTCGCCGTCCTTTCGGTCACACCTACCGGCAATCCGGACACGCTGTATATGGCTCACCTCCTGCCGCCCGACGCCACCGGCCAGCTTTGCAACGTGCTCAAGAGTGTACCCTTTCAGCAGAACTCGTTGGTCTTTGACCGGTTCATCGAAGAGCTCGAAGCGGCCATGCAGCAGGCACGTGCCACGCACGCCGTAGGCCATGCCGGCGAATCGGCCATGCTTGTCAGCGCCTCCTCCCGTAGCCGAACTGAGCAGGAAGAACACCTCGTGGAGCTGACCGAACTCGCCTCTTCGGCCGGCGTGACGGTCGTTGACCGCATGGCTCAACGGACACAGGATGGACATCAGCGTTATTTGCTGGGCAGCGGAAAGCTGAAGGAAGTGCTGATCCAGACGCTGCACAAGGGCGCGGACATGGTGATCTTTGATCAAACACTCACGCCGGCCCAATCGCGTGCGATCTCCGAACTGACGGACATCAAAGTCATCGACCGGACGCAGCTGATCCTCGATATCTTCGCGCGCCGGGCCCATAGCCGTCAAGGTAAAGTCCAAGTGGAGCTCGCCCAGCTTCGCTATCTGCTGCCCAGGCTCTCCGGAAAGGGCTCGGAATTATCGAGGCTCGGCGGGGGCATCGGCTCGAGAGGTCCCGGCGAAACCAAGTTGGAAACGGATCGGCGGCGGATCAGGGACCGCATTACCCATCTCGAACGTGAAATGGAGCAATTTGCGCGTCACCAGGATCAGCGCCGTGCACGTCGCACGCGGCATCAAATGCCGGTGTTGTCGCTGGTCGGATACACCAACGCCGGAAAATCAACGCTGCTGAACGTGTTGACCAAAAGCCATGTCTCCGTGCAGGATCGGGTATTTGAAACGCTGGACACCACGAGCCGCAGACTTCGATTTCCGAGGGACCGGGAAGTCATCGTCACGGATACCGTCGGATTCATACGAGATCTTCCACAAGAGTTGCTCGGCGCCTTCAGGACGACGCTGGAAGAATTGCGTGAGGCGGATCTGCTCATTCATGTGGTCGATGCGAGCGCCGCCGACGTCGATGTCCAAATCTCGGCCGTCGTCGACATTCTTCAAGAATTGAATCTGGCTACACTGCCGAGAACGCTCGTGTTCAACAAATGCGACCGCCTGCCGCCACACGAAGCCGAACTGCTCTGCCGGCGCTACCAGGCGATTGCGGTCTCCGCCTTTCAGCCCGCTACGCTCGAACCGCTGCTCAACCATCTCGAACGAGAGCTGGCTCGGGCGGTACCCTCGGGTGCTCCTGCCATCGCTCCGGATACCGTCGCCCTTGCATCTCGTGCGTGATCCCTGCACAATCTACCGCCCCGGTCATGCCACGCACCCGACTATCCACGGCCGACCTTCGCAAGCGGGCACAGTCCGTCGCACGGAAGCTACACGCCTCCATGCCCGAAGCGAAAGTTGAACTGACGCACCGCTCGCCCTGGGAGCTCCTCGTGGCCACGATCTTGTCGGCACAATCGACGGACAAGCGCGTGAACCAGGTCACCCCGGCCTTGTTCGCGCGCTATAAGACGCCGTCTGCCTTGGCCGCCGCCAAACTGCCCGAGCTTGAACAGATGGTCCGGTCGACGGGCTTTTATAAGAGTAAAGCAAAAAATATTGCCGCGTGCGCGCATGCCATTACCACCCGATTCGCGGGACGTGTGCCCAACCGGATGGAGGATCTGGTCACCCTTCCCGGCGTCGGCCGAAAGACCGCCAACGTCTTGCTGGGGCAGGTCTTCGGCCAACCGGCGATCGTCGTGGACACCCATGTGAAGCGGGTGGCCAATCGCTTGAAACTGACGAGTTCCCAGGATCCGGTCGTGATCGAGCAGGACCTTCAGCGATTGCTCTCACCTTCGCAATGGACCGGATTCTCCGAGCGGCTCCTCCTTCACGGCCGGTATGTGTGCGTCGCGCGGAAGCCGCTGTGTGGGCACTGCCCGATTTATGAGGACTGCGACGCCAAGGAGAAGAGCCCACGATGATTCGCAGCATGACGGGCTTCGGCCGGAAACAGGCGCCATGGCTCGATGGATCCGTCACGGTTGAAGTACGGTCGGTGAACCATCGGTTTCTCGAGGTGGCGTGCAGACTCCCGCGTCCCTTGCATGCGTTGGAAGAGCCTTTCAAAAGGGCGGTTCACCAGCGGTGTGCCAGAGGCCGCGTAGACCTGACGATCACCCTTCAAGGAGGCAAGGGACGGGCCGGGCTTCTTCACGTTGACCGGACATTGGCAAAACAGTACCATCAGGCCCTCCGTCAATTGAAAACCGCACTCAAACTGCCCGGGCGGATTGATGTGGCTCTTATCGCAGGGCTTCGGGATGTACTCACGGTCTCGGATCAGCCGCTCGAGGATCCGCAACTGGCTGCCTTGGTCCTCAAACTCGGCGACGAAGCACTGAATGACCTCCAGCGCATGCGAGCGGAGGAGGGAATGGTCCTGGCCAAAGATATGCAGAGCCGCATTCAACGCATGAGGGACCACTGCGCGGAAATTGCCGATCGTGTGCCGACTGCCGTGCAGGAAGGGTTCGCGCGCATGAAAGATCGGGTCGAGAAACTGCTCGTCGGCGAAGCGCCGGATGTTCCCAGGCTCCATCAAGAATTGGCGATCTATGCCGACCGCGGCGACATTACGGAAGAAATAGTCAGACTGGGCTCGCATATGCTACAGTTTGAGCAACAGCTTAAGCGCGCGGATTCCATTGGCAAAACGCTCGAATTCCTGCTTCAAGAGATGGGCCGCGAGGTCAACACCATCGGCTCGAAAGCCAACGATGCCGTCATCGCAGGTCATGTGGTGCAGATGAAAGCCGAGCTCGAGCGCATCCGGGAACAGGTTCTAAACGTCGAGTGAGCATGGCCGCCAACGCAATGCCGCTGCCGTCCGGCCCTGTGCGGTCATCGACCGAGCGTCGGGGAATTTTGTTCATCATTTCCGCTCCGTCGGGGACCGGGAAAACGACCTTGTGCAAGCAACTGGCGGCCAACATTCCTGGCCTCTGGCATTCGGTTTCCTACACCACGCGAAAGCCAAGATCCGGAGAAGAACACGGCCGTGAATATTTTTTTACCGACGAGGGCACCTTCCAAGCGATGATCGACCGTCATGAGTTCGTCGAATGGGCCCGTGTCTATGGGCATTTATACGGCACACCGCGGAAAACCCTGACCGATAAGATTGATCAGGGTATCGACGTCCTGCTGGAAATCGACGTGCAAGGCGCGATGCAGGTGAAGAAAAAGTTTGAGGATGCGGTCTCCGTCTTTATTTTGCCGCCGTCAATGACCGTCTTGCGACAGCGCCTCCTCAGCCGGGCTTCGGATTCTTCGGATGAGATCCAACGGCGGCTGCAAAAAGTCAAAGAAGAGGTGTGGACCTACCGCGAGTATGCGTACATCGTGAGAAACGACGATCTCGCCCGCTCACTGCGGGATCTGGAAAATATCTTTCTGAGCGAGCGGTTGAAAACTAAACGGCTGAACATGGCCTGGATTGAAAACAACTTCATTCTGGACGACGACACCAAACCGGGAGATCGAAAAGATCTTCCCTAACCAACAGGAGTACCGATTCCATGATCGACATGCTGAGCCTTCTGCCCCAATACACTTCGGATCAATTCGATTCGCGCCACCGCCTGGTCATCGTGGCCGCTCAACGGGCCAAGCACATCGTGCAGGGGTCGCGGCCGTTTGGAAACTCGCGCTTCACCAAGGAAACGACCATTGCCTTGGATGAGGTCCTCCGTGGCGAAGCCAAGTATCTGGTCGGAAAAGAGGCCAGAGACGCCATGAAGGAAGCCAAGCGCGGCAAGGAAGGCGAGACCGAGCGGATGGCCATGATGACCGGTGAAGACGCGAGGGAAATCAAGAAGGAGCTCAGTGTGTATGTGGACGATAGTCCCAAGCCGGCGCCTCCGGCCGAATCCGAAGAATAAGGCATGACCCTCGACCGACCACAGCCGACGCTGACAGGCATACGCCTTGTACTTGGCGTCACGGGCAGCATCGCGGCGTATAAGGCCGTGAGCCTTTTGCGGGCGCTGGTCCGCGAAGGGGCAACGGTCGATGTGGCCATGACCAGGGCTGCGAGCAAGTTCGTCGCGCCGCTCACGTTCGAAGTGTTGTCGGGCCGGCCCGTGGCGACCGGCCTGTTTCAAGCGCACGAGGAGATGAAGCATCTGTCTCTGCCGGAACAGGCGGACGCAATCGTCGTGGCGCCGGCCACGGCGAATTTCCTGGCCAAGGCCGCGCTAGGACTGGCCGATGATCTACTGTCCACCATGCTGTTGACGACACGGTGTCCACTCATCTGCGCGCCGGCGATGGATGGAGGAATGTGGGGGCACCCGACGGTGACGGCGCATGTCCAAGCGCTGCGGGCGAGGGGCGTGATCGTCATCGATCCGGAAGAGGGCCCCTTGGCCTCAGGGCGTCTGGGGAAAGGTCGGTTCGCCGAGGAGGAACGGATCGTCAGCGTCATCCGAACCGCTTTGAGGCCCAAGCGTGACTATGAAGGGCAACGCCTCCTGCTCTCGGCCGGACCGACGCAGGAAGCGATCGACCCCGTCCGCTACATCTCCAACCGTTCGTCTGGAAAAATGGGCTATGCCATCGCCGAAGCCGCCCATCAGCGTGGGGCACAGGTGGTGCTGGTCAGCGGGCCGACATCACTGCCTCCGCCTCCTGGAGTAGAAATGGTGCCTGTCGAGACGGCGGAGGAAATGGCCAAACAGATGACCACGCGCTTGCCCTGGTCCACGGTTGTTGTCATGGCCGCAGCAGTGGCGGATTTCCGTCCAAAGCACGCGGCGACGCGTAAAATGAAAAAGCATGACCGTCCGACCAGCGCCCTCCAACTCGAGCCGACCGTGGATATCTTGGCCGGCCTTTCCACCAGGCGAACGACCCAGGTCCTGGTCGGCTTCGCCGCGGAGACGCATGATCTCTTGACGCACGCAAAAACCAAACTGGCCTCGAAACGGGTCGATGTCATCGTGGCGAACGACGTCACAAGACAGGGAGCAGGATTCGGCAGCGACCGCAATGCCGTCACCGTGCTCGAACGGGACGGCCGAATCACGGAATTTCCGCTCAAAGCGAAACGCGATCTGGCGGACGACATTTTGAACGTCACCCGGCGATGGCTCGTAAGACCCGACACCGATCGCCCGGCAGCGGCACTCAACGCGGTGAAGAAACCCTAAAGACGATGGCTCGTCAGAAAACCGCCGCCAACGCAATCGAGATTGACCGGCTGGCCACCCAGCTGGCCAAGGATCCCCAATCCAAAGCCTTCCTTCCTCTCGCCGAAGAATACTGCAAAGTGGGGATGTGGGAAGAAGCGGTCAGCGTCTTGGAAGAGGGGTTGAAGTACTATCCCGGATTTATCACGGCGATGGTTGTCCTGGGCCGGGCCTACGACCAGTTGAAGCAACCCACAAAGGCCAGGGCCGTGCTGGAGGGGGCGGTCAAACTGAGTCCGGAAAACCTTCGCGCCCACAGAACGTTGATCAAAATTTACGTCGCACAAGGGCTGAGTCAAGAAGCGCTCAACTCCTGCAGCGTCATCCTGGCCATGAATCCAAAGGATGAGGAAGCGCTCGCGGTGCAGGCCTCGGTGGGAATCGCCGAACCGCCGCGGGAAACGTCCAGAGTCTCGCCCAAGCCGCATCCTCCGCGGAAAGTCGCCTATCCGGAGCCAAGCGCAGCATCTTCGTCCAAATCCCCGTCCTTGCCGTTGGTCATGGACGTTACTGCGCCCCCCGAACCAGACGCAGTCGGCGACATCGCGCCGGAGGCCGCCGCTCAGCTTGAAGCACCGACCGGCGTGTCGCGCTGTACCGACATGGTTGCGAAACTTGAGTCCTGGCTCCGGTCCATCGAGCAGCGGCGTCGCGACCGTCCGACCGCGCTGGTGGAGACAGATCCCTAAACTTCTCAATATATTCGATGGTTTGACCACTCCATGCCGGCCTGTTACAATGCCGCTCTCCTGAACTGCCGGTAAGAATACTGCCACCTATAGACAGCGGTTGAATCATGCTTCGGATACTCGTGTTACATGGACCGAACCTAAATCTGCTCGGCACGAGGGAGCAGTCCATCTATGGTAGCGAGTCACTCGACAGCATCGACGCCGCCTTGAGCAAGCTTGCAGAGGACCTGGGAGTCGAGGTGGATATTCGCCAGTCCAACAGCGAAGGAGAACTCGTCGGTTGGATCCAAGACAGCAAAACCGGATATCAGGGCATTATTATCAACCCGGCCGCCTACACTCATACGAGTATCGCCATTCGCGACGCTCTCGCCGCTGTGAGTCTGCCCACGGTCGAGGTGCACCTGTCGAACATCCATCAGCGCGAACCGTTCCGCCATCATTCTCATATCGCCGGCGTGGCGCTCGGCCAGATCTCCGGCCTCGGTCCCGCGGGCTACTTGCTCGCCTTACGCGGTCTGAATGATCATCTATCGACGCAAAAGAAGGTCAGAAAATCCTCGCCGGCCTCCCGCCGGCAGAAAAGTGCACTGCGATAACGACTGTCGGACAACTATTCTTTCCACTCGCGGGTGAAGGGAGCAACGAGTGATTTCTACCACTGATTTCCGAGGCGGCGTTCGCCTCATGGTCGACGGCGAGCCATACTACATCGTCGAATTTCAACACGTGAAGCCTGGCAAAGGCGGTGCATTCGTCCGCACTAAACTAAAAAGCTACTTGTCCGGCAATGTCCTTGACCGCACCTTCCGCTCAGGTGAACGCTTCGAGGAGCCTGATCTCGAAGAACGAGAGATGCAATTCCTCTACGCCACGGGCGACGATTACACGTTCATGGACACCGATACCTACGAGCAACTGACGTTCGAAAAAAAACAATTGGGCGAAAACGCCGATTTGCTCAAAGAGAACATGAACGCAAAAATCCTGATTTACGAACATCGTCCGATTGACGTGGAACTGCCTATCTTCATCGAACTGAAAGTGGTTGACGCCGAACCAGGCGTCCGCGGCGACACGGCGTCCGGCGGCACAAAACCCGCAGTGGTCGAGACAGGCGCGACCATCAAGGTCCCGCTCTATCTTGAAGTGGGGACGGTGATCAAGATCGATACCCGCACAAGAGCCTACGTGGAGCGCGTTCGGTGAGTGCAAAAAAACCCCGCAAGCCCCGCATCCATGGCACCCCGATCGTCCTGCCCGGCTCCTTCGCCGGCAGCAAGAGCGCCCAAGACGCCGCCGCTCAAACGAAGCAAATCCAGGACTTGATCGATTTACTCAAGCGGAACCACCTGACTGAGCTCGAGATCGAGCGGGCAGGGGTGCGCATCAGGGTCCGGCATGAGGTCGTAGGGAAGCCGGTCTCGGCGACCGTGACCGATGGCGGGCATTCCGCCCCACCGCTCATGCCGCAGCATGCCGCGCCTCCGGCCGACTTGGCGGACGATGCGTCAGGACACGTCACGATTACCTCTCCCATTGTGGGGACGTTTTACCGCTCTCCGTCGCCTGACGCGGACCCCTACGTGGAAGAAGGCGATTATGTGAAAAAGGGGCAAGTCTTGTGTATCGTAGAAGCCATGAAACTGATGAACGAGATCGAGTCGGAGGTGGACGGACGCATCACGAAAATCCTGGTCGAAAGTACGAAGGCCGTCGAGTACGGGCAAGCACTCTTCCTCATTGACCCCAAAGCTACCCCTTGAACCACGAATGTTGACACAGGCCGTTCACCGTCGCTCCTGCCGCTTGCGCCTCCTGATCGAGTCCTGCCTCCGCCAGGAGGACGGCTGCACGGCCGTCAAGCCGAACGCTGGCCCATGGCCGGAGCTATGGAAGGAATGGTCACGTGTTTAAGAAGGTCTTGATCGCCAACAGGGGAGAGATAGCATTGCGCGTCATCCGCGCGTGCAAGGAGCTCGGCATCAAGACCGTCGCCATCCATTCGGAAGCGGATACCGGCTCGCTCCACGCGCGTGCGGCCGACGAGCGCGTCTGCGTAGGCCCTGCGGAGTCAGCCTTGAGCTACCGCAACATCCCGAATGTGTTGAGCGCGGCAGAGGTCACGGGGGCCGATGCCATTCATCCGGGCTACGGATTCCTGTCTGAGAATGCCCATTTCGCGGAAGTCTGCGAGTCGATTGGCGTCAAATTCATCGGGCCTACTTCCGAGAACATTGCCCTGATGGGGGACAAAGCCAAGGCTCGTGAAATCGTGGCCAAACGTGGTCTCCCCGTCACCCCCGGAAGCCCCGGAGAGCTCAAGAGCGAGCAGGAGGCCCGTGACGCTGCCGCCAAAATCGGCTACCCCGTCATCATCAAAGCCGCGGCCGGCGGAGGCGGACGGGGAATGCGTGTCGTCAACAGTGCCGACGAACTCGGCCGTGCGTTCCAGGCCGCGCAGGCGGAGGCAAAGTCGACCTTCGGAAACGACAGCGTCTATCTCGAACGGTACTTTCTCGAGCCTCGCCACATTGAGGTGCAGATCGCGGCCGACGCGCGCGGTCACGTCGTTTACTTGGGTGAGCGCGATTGCTCAATCCAGCGGCGACATCAGAAGCTCGTGGAGGAAACCCCATCGCCCGCCGTCGATGAAAGACTTCGCCGGGAAATCGGGCGGGTGGCCGTCGAGGCCATGAAAGCGGTGCATTACCGCAACCTTGGCACGGTCGAATTCCTTCTCGACAAAGACCATAACTTTTTCTTCATGGAAGTGAACACCCGCATCCAAGTCGAGCATCCCATCACTGAAATGGTGACCGGCATCGATCTCGTCAAGGAACAAATCACGCTGGCCGACGGGCAGCCGCTCTCTTTCAAACAACCCGATATCCGGATTACCGGTCACAGTCTGGAGTGCCGCATCAATGCCGAAGATCCCGAGAAATTCACGCCCTCGCCCGGCTTGATCACGAGATACAGCGCTCCCGGCGGCTTCGGCGTCCGCGTGGATTCCGCCATGGAATCCAACGCGATGGTGGTCCCCCATTACGATTCGATGATCGCCAAAGTCATCACGCATGGGCGGGACCGGCATGAAGCCATGGCCAGAATGCGGCGTGCCCTCGACGAATTTGTGATAGAGGGCATCAAGACGACGATTCCTCTCCATAAGCGAATCTTGAACGATCCCGACTTTCAAAAAGGCCACCTCTCCACCACGTATCTCGAGCGCTTCCTGGCCGGCTGAGGCAGCGCTGATCGGTATATTCAATCATTCGACAATGATGATGCCGCTCATGCCCGCATGGCCCGGGATCGCGCAATAAAACGGATAGACACCCGGCATCGTCTGAAGAACCGCTTCGGCCTTTTGATTGGGCAACACCGGTAAACTGCCAGGCAGGCCGATGCCCGCGCGGGCCTGCTGCAGCAACGGACTCTTGAACTCGTGCCGCTCCCGCCCTTCGTTGTGGAGGATCAGGCGGATTGGCCGCCCAGCCGAGAGACGCACCTCAACCGGAGTGAAGCGGAAGTCTTGGGCGACGATATGGACGGCCTGCTGAGAGGAATCACAGGCCGCGCTGAGCAGAAGTAACGCTGCGGCGACGGAAATGAGTCGGTTCGCAGCACGGTGAAAGGGCATAGACCTCCGTGGCGTCCTTCAACGGATGAGGTTACAATCCCCGCTCATGACGGACCGTCAGAAGCGCGGCATCCCTCTTGCCGGACTCTATGTGATCCTCGACCCGACGGTGCGGCCGGACAGGCCGCTCGTGAAAGTGCTGGAAGCCGCATCCGCCTCGGGCGCCCTGATCTTTCAGTACCGGAACAAGACGGCGTCGATGAAACAAGCGTATGACGAGGCCGGACGGCTCGCCAGCCGGGCGCGCGAACTCAAGGTATTATTCCTGGTCAATGATCGGTGCGATTTGGCGCTGGCCATCGACGCGGACGGCGTCCACCTTGGCCAGGCGGATCTTCCATACGATCAGGCACGGCGTCTTCTCGGACCCGAAAAGTACATCGGCTTATCCACCCACAACACCGCACAGGTGAAGGAGGCCGACCGTCTGGGTCCGGATTATATCGGCTTCGGGCCGATTTACGTGCCGGCGGCAAAACCTGATCATGAGCCTGTGGTCGGCCTCGATGGACTCAAGGAGATCCGTCCGCTCACCTCGCTTCCCATATTTGCCATCGGAGGTATTCGAGCAGACCATGTCCGCGCGCTGATCGACGCCGGGGCAAACGGAATCGCCGTGATTTCCGCCGTCGTGGGAGCTGCCGACGCCGCGGAAGCCGCCGCCCAGTTCACCGGGCAGCTGCTTTGACCAATCGAGCCAACGCCGCCATGGCCGCCATCCTCGAGATGCGGGCGACAGCACGACGAACACTCTTCCCGAGTGTCGGGTCGTAAGCGAGAGGCCCGAGCACCGGGACGCGCATACGTCTCCTCAGAGCCTGTATTGTCGTACGCTCTTGAAGACGCATTTGGGCCGACCGCACGGGCTGCGTGCGATTCAGCATCAAGGCCACAATTGGAACCTTCCTCCGCTGCAGCGCCTCAACGGTCAAGAGAGCATGGTTGATGCCACCCAGCCCTGCTCGCCCGACCACGACGACGGGCAGCTTGAGGGCGGTGGCCAGGTCCATCACATCAGCCTTCGGAGTCAGCGGCACTCGGACCCCGCCGACACCTTCCACGACGGTATAGTCATACCGGCTGGCCAGCAGTCGGTACACCTGCCGGATCACGCCGAGATCGATGCTGCGTCGTTCGGCATGGGAGGCAGCGACAGGCGCGACCGGCAGTTGAAAGCGATAGGGACAGATCGCGCCGAGCGTCTCTTCGCTGTCCACGATCGCTTTCAGGCGGGCCGCGTCCGAGGAAGCCGGCATCGAGGGCCTCACACCAGTCTCGACGGGCTTCATGACGCCCACGTCGTGTCCGAGGCGAATCAATGCTGCGGCGAGCGCCGCGGTGACTACGGTTTTTCCGACGCCGGTATCCGTTCCCGTAATGAACACCCCGGCATCTCGACGACGCGGTTTCATATGAAGACGGGCCTGCTATCACAGTTCCAGACCTGGCCGGACACATCCTTCATCTGCGCAAGATGAACGACGGTGGCCGCGACCTCGTCGAGGGTCGGAGGCCGGCTGAGCGTATGATCCTCCCATCCTTCCCGACGGGACATGGCGGCTTCGGAAAGTCTGCTCGTTTGCCATCCGGGCCAGATCAGGTTCACGCACACATTCTGCGAGCCCCATTCCAAAGCCGCCGTCTTGACCAGTCCCATTATTCCGGCCTTGGAGGCCGCGTAGGCCGCTTGTCCGGCCATCCCCTGATATCCCGCATAGGAGCCGACGACGACGACAGAACCGCCGCCCTGGGCCTGAAGATAGGGGGCCATCGCGCGCAGACAGTGGAAGAGACCGGTGAGATTGGTTGCGATGATGTCCGCCCAGTCATCTTCTCCGTGCCTAAGGACAAGGTGCGCGCTTGCGATTCCGGCGGCGCAAACGAAGCTCAGGGGACAAGGGCTGTCTCGTGCGAACAGAGTAACCATCTGCTGCACCGACGCCGCATCACGCACGTCGGCCTGATGGAGCACTGCCCGGCCGCCGGCTCGCTCCAGTTCGCTCAAGAGCAATTCCGCGGACGCTTTGCCTCGGTGATAGTGAATCCCGATACGGCATCCCGCCTGTGCAAATGCGCGGCAGACAGCCCCGCCGATGCCGCCCGACGCCCCAGTGACCAGCACTGCGCGCGGTGGTCCCGGCCGGGATTCGCTCGCCGGTACTGTACTTGAAATGAGCGTCATGACAGGGATTATCGTGAGCGCGCCTCAGGAAGGCAAGCCCGGGGGCGAATCATCCACGGTTCGTCCACCCTTGCTGCTGTGAGGAGTCGTGTGATACCGTTTGACGAGACACTCCTGAATGCCGGAGACACCCCGTGAAACACGCCCACACCTACCTTAGCATCGGTTTCGTCCTCCTGCTGTTAAGTGCGGCGTTGCCCGGCCAGTCGATGGGCGGCGATGACCTCAATGCCATCGGACAGTCGTCCGACTATTTTCCGGACACCGTCGGCAGCCATTGGGAATATCACGGCCAGATCACCGAGGGGCCGCTCCAAACGATCGAACACAAATTCTTCACCAACGTTTCGACCGTGGTCGGGACCCGAACGTTACGAGGAATGACGGTCACCGTGTTCCATGACACCAACCCGGGCAATCATGGGCCGTCCGACAGTTTTTATCGACGCGACGTCGTGGGGATCGTGTATCACGGTTCCGAGCCCGGCACTCCGTTGGAGAAACAGCTGATTCCCTACCAAATCGTCCGGTTTCCTATCAAGATTTCGTCCACGATCCAGCAATTCGACAAGAAGGGATTGGACTTTGGAACGGATATGGACCGGGACGGCGTCAATGAAAAAGTGGATGCCCAGGGAACGTCGACCGTCGCCGGCATTGAAACGGTGACCGTCGAGGCGGGCACCTTCAAGGACGCCGTGAAAGTGGAAGCCTTCATGCGGATGCGGATTCACCTGTCCGGCACGTCGCGAATCGTCACCGGCACCGATGTGATGACCGCGTGGTTCGCTAAAGGGGTCGGCCTCGTCAAATACGTCGAGCGGCAGGAACTCTCTCCGCTGGAAGACCGCGGCGTCATTACCGAGATCACCGAAGAACTGGACTCCTATGAAGTCAAGGCCTCGAAGGCCTCACTCGACCGGAGCGAAACCCCGGCGGAGAGTTTGTTCGCTGACCACACGGCTGACCACAAACTGCATCAGGTAATCTTCGCCTCCCGCCTTCGCTCCCACCCCTGAGAACCGATGCCCGCCGAACGGTTGGCGATGGACCAGCGCCCCGGTAATCGGCCGGTTCAGATAGAGATTACCCACGTCGAATCGATCCCGCGCCATCTCGAGATTCGCCGGGCTTCGCGAATAGACGCCGCCCGTCAGCGCATATTCCGTGGCGTTCGCGATGTCGAGCGCTGCTTCAAACGAATCCGCCTTTAAGACGGCCAACACGGGCCCGAAGATTTCCTCTTGTGCGATCCGCGCCGTCGGGGCGACATCGGCAAACACCGTCGGTCCAACGTACCAGCCGGGCTGCCTGACGCGGCCTTCCATCACGATACGCCCTTCCTCGCTCCCGATCTTGATGTAGTTCAGAATGGTCGCTTGGGCGCGCTCGTCAATGACCGGGCCCACCTGCGTCCCGGGATCCTCGGGATTTCCCACCCGGAGACTGCGGATCGACTCCTGAAGTCGCGCGAGGAAGAGGTCGTACACCGCCGCATGCACGATGGCGCGTGAGCAGGCCGAACATTTTTGCCCGCTGTAGCCGGTGCTGGATGCAATGACCCCTGTGACCGCTTCATCTAGGTCGGCCGTCTCGTCGACGATGATCGCATTTTTGCCGCCCATTTCCGCGATCACCCGCTTGACCATCCGCTGTCCCTTCGCCACCGTCGACGCCTGCTGTAAAAGTTCCAAGCCCACACGCTTGGAGCCCGTGAAGGCAACGGTCACGATGTCCGGATGCTGCCCCAAGGCGCGACCGACCTCCGGTCCGCCGGGCAAGCAGAACAGCACGTCGCCGGGAACACCGGCCTCAATCAGCATTTCCACCAGCAATTGCCCGATCACGGATGACCGCTCCGAGGGTTTGAACAACACCGGATTGCCCGTGACCAGGGCGGCCGAGACCATTCCTGTCGGAATCGCGAGGGGAAAGTTCCAGGGAGCGATCACGGCCGTGATCCCGCGGGGCTCCGCCCGGCGATGATTGAGTTCTCCCGGCGCCCGGCCCAACCGCTGTGGCGCCGACAGACGTAACCACTCGCCGCCGTAGTATTCCAAGAAGTCGATGGCCTCGGCGACATCGGCATCGGCTTCTCGCCAGGGTTTGCCGCATTCCAGAACTTCCCAGGCGGCGAGCGTTTCCCGGCGTGCGCGCATGAGGGCCGCTGCTCTTCGGATGATTTCGACACGCCGCTCAGCCGCGAGCCCGCGCCAGGCCGGCCACGCGCCAGCCGCGATGGCAACGGCAGGGTCGACGTCCGCCGCGCTGGCCGTGTGGACAATCCCGATGATTTCGGCCGGGCGGCTCGGGTTATAGGAGGGCATCACCGGACCGGTCAGCGCGATTCCCCCGGCGGCCGGAGGCCGCGTTTTGCCGAGTCGGTCTTTGACACCGGTGAGCGCGTTTCGCATGGCTGAACGCGCGTCAGCCTTCGAAAAATCGCGCGGCGGTTCATTCTCAAACGCCGTCGGAATCGTGCCGCGGGCAGGAGAGGCGTCCTTCGGCGGGGGGACGGTGGGGGCCGCGAGGAGCGTCGCGAGCGACTCGGACTCGACAAATTCCTTCCGCAAAAAGGATTCATTGGACGTATTTTCCAGGAGACGACGCACCAAATACGCCATGCCGGGCAAGAGGTCGCCGACCGGAGTGTAGAGGCGAAGACGACGCGCGCGCCGCAACACCGCTTCCTGAAAGGGCTCCGCCATGCCGAAAATCATCTGGTACTCCCAGGCGGCAGGGGCGAGACCCAACTGTTCGGCCGTCGCCTCGATGTAGGCCAATGTCCGAAGATTGTGGGTGCCGAACGCGGGCCGGATAACGGCACTGGCTTCGAATAGCTTGCGCACGAGCGCCTCATAGTTCGCATCGGTTTCCGCTTTGTGCTCGAATAAGGGCACCGGCCAGCCTCGCTGCCGGTAACGAATGGTATCGGAATCCCAATAGGCGCCTTTGACGAGCCTGATGGTAATTGGCGTTCCCCGTTCGCGCACCCAGTTCAGTAGCTCCTCGACGTCCTGCGCCGTCGTTCGATGATAGGCCTGCACCGCCAAGCCGGCGTGCGGAAACGTGCGATAGGCGGATTCAGCAAAGAGCCGCCTGAAGATCTCGATCAACAGGTCTTTTGTCTCTGCCTGCTCCATATCGAAGATCACCGAAGCCGACGCTCGCATGGCCGCATCCACAATGGGACGCAGCCGGCCGGCGACGGACTCAAAGCTCCCGTCAGGATCGATGGGATCGAGGTGAGGGGAGAGTGCCGAGATTTTGAGGGAGAGTTGCACCCTCGGGACGCGCCCCAGGTGGTCCTCCTCGAGCAGGGGAGCAGGCGCCCACGAGGGGACCGCCTCGGTCAGCGTTTCCAGCGCGGCGAGACAACGATCGCGATATCGATCCGCTTCCTGGTCACTGATGGTCGCTTCGCCGAGCAGATCCACGGACCAGGCCTTACCCTCATCCCATACGCGGCGTAAGACGGGAATGGCTTCGGCGACCGACGCGCCGGCGATGAATGTCCGGGCCATCTGCTCGACCTGCGCCCGAATGGCATGGCCGCTGAGCCGCGCCCCGAATCCCGTCGCTGCGAGCGCTTTCAAACCCCATCCCAACCCGAACGCCTGACCGGCCATCGAACCGAAATATTCCTGCGCGAGGGTCACAACCCGCTGATCGTCCGTGACGGACGGCAGCATGTCGATAAAACGGAACAACTGCGTCTTGAAGTCAAGGTTGTGCATGGCGAGATTGATGGCCGCCTGCGACCACCAGCGTCGTTCCAACAGCGTGGGGGATTGACCTCCGGACAGACGGGCCAACTCTTCGCCGATGCGTCTAACGGAGGATTCCAAGTTGTGGGTGACGGCCACGGAGCACCGTTGTGAATCGAAAAGGGGCGTGTGCAGTTTTAGTATACACCTCAAGGCTCCGGCGCACTCGATCTCCGTAAAGAATTTCTTGATTAAAGTCCGCTACTTCGGTACTCTTGGGTCAGACGACTTTTGGTCCCGGCCAGATTGAGAGCAGTGTATTCCCCAACACGCCGGATGGTGAAAGTTTCTCGGGAAAGCCAAAAGCTCCGTGTGCCTTGACACCATACAGACGCCGAATGTTCGGTGATCTTCACCTCACGGACGACAAAGGGAGAGACGGATGCCAGACGCTGTCGGAACCAAGCCGTTTGCCTATAAAACGTTCATCCTGTTTTGCCTCGTTGCCGCAACGACATTGATCGGCACGCCGCTCTTTGGCTATCTCTACGGCTACACGGTTTTTGATTGGGTGCTCTTCGCCATTCTCTACATGGTCACCGGACTCGGCGTAACCGTCGGCTATCATCGGTTGATTTCTCACCGTAGTTTCGAATGCCATCCATGGGTCAAGTTTTTGTTGCTGATCGCCGGGGGATGGGCGCTTCAAAATTCCGCGCTGCGGTGGAGCGCGGATCATATCCGGCACCATGCGAGGACGGATCAGGAGGAAGATCCATACAACGCCAAGAAAGGGTTTTGGCACAGTCACTGCGTCTGGCTCTTCATCAATACGCCTCACCGGACGGAAAATTACGAGCGGCAGCTGCGGAAGGATCCGATGGTGATGTGGCAGCATCAGCACTACCACGCGATCGTGATTTCCGGCCTCGCGCTTCCCCTCGTTCTGGGCTTTGTGCACGGGGGACTCATCGGCGGTATCGGCTGTTTTATGCTCGCGGGCATGTTTCGAATGTTCATGGTCTTGAATTCCACGTTCGCCATTAATTCCCTCTCCCATATGTTCGGCACTCAGCCCCACAGTCAAGGCGACAGCAGCCGCGACAGTTGGCTCATTTCCTGTTTCACCTTCGGCGAGGGCTATCACAACTATCACCATACCTACGCGCGCGATTACCGCAACGGCCCCCGTTGGTACAACATCGATCCCTCCAAGTGGACCATCTACACGCTGTTCATAATGGGACTTGCGAGCAACCTTCGCCGGCTGGATCGTACGGTGTTGTCGGAATAGGCCGCCGCGATTCCCCCAAGGTCAATAGCCCATTTTCTTTCCCCTCGGCCATCGCTTATGATGCAGAGTAGCGGAAGGAGCACGATCATGGCTGACGAACAGGCTTCACCACAACAATCCCAGGAAAAGAGCACCCTGATTCCAGGCGTCAAACACGTCATCGCCATCAGCAGCGGCAAAGGCGGCGTGGGCAAATCGACGGTCGCCGCCAACCTCGCCTGCGCATTGGCGCTGAGCGGTGCCAAGGTCGGCCTCATGGATGCCGACCTCTACGGCCCGAATATCCCGATGATGATGGGCAGTACGAAGGGCCCCGAGCAACGAGACGGGAAGATCGTCCCGGTGGACAATTATGGCGTCAAACTCATTTCCATGGCCTTCCTGGTTCCCGAAGAGGCCCCGCTGGTCTGGCGCGGCCCGATGGTCCATCAATACCTGCAAGCGTTCTTTCGTGACGTCTTGTGGGGAGAACTCGATTACCTCCTGATCGATCTGCCGCCAGGGACCGGCGACGTCCAGTTGTCGTTGTCTCAGATGGTTCCGATGGCCGGCGCCGTGACCGTGACGACGCCTCAGGAGGTCGCGCTCTACGATGTGCGCAAAGGCATGGCGATGTTTCAAAAGGTCAATGTGCCGCTGCTCGGCATCATCGAGAACATGAGTTCCTTCGTCTGCGGTCATTGCGGCGAGCGGACGGACATTTTCTCCCACGGAGGGGGGGAACGGGCCGCGTCCAAGGTTGGCGTGCCCTTCCTCGGCAGCATTCCCATCGATCCCGCCATTCGGGAAGGAGGCGACAGCGGCCATCCGATCGTCGTAGCCAATCCCTCCTCGCCCCAGGCGGTCGCCTTCCGGGACATTGCCAACAAGCTCGTCGAGCGGCTGGGAGGAGCGGCTTCAGGAAGCGCCTCCATCGAGACGCTGCTGAAAAAGATCAAACAGCCGTTTACGAATCAGTAAGGAGCGCGCAAGGGGAGACTGAACGTCATGGGAGAGTTCGTACGCGTCGCAGGCACCGATGAGGTCAAGCCCGGGCACGGCATGGTCGCGGAAGTGAACGGGAAGGCCGTGGCGGTCTTCAATGTCGACGGGCAATTTCACGTCATCGACAACACATGCGTCCACCGCGGCGGGCCCCTCGGGGAGGGAGAGCTCGAAGCCGCCGTCGTAACCTGCCCCTGGCACGGCTGGCAGTTCAACGTGGTCACCGGCGCCTGCATCAACAACCCTTCCGCGAAGGTCGAACGCTATCAGGTCAAAGTGGAAGGCACCGACGTCAAAGCGTTGCTCTAAGAGGATCGGAAGGAACGGCTATGCCCGCCTCGGCCGCCGCACAGCTTCAGATCGCCGCTGCCTTGGTGCGGCTCTACGTCTTTCTCAGCCAATATCTCGACCGATGCATCAGCGACGCGGTGCGACGGAGCTCCCCGGATGGGGACCTTCAAACTCATCTGGCGCAAACACGGCTCGAATTGATGGAGATTCTGTCCGTCAATCCGGTCGTCAAGCGCAAGCTTACCGACGAGTGCGACCGAATTATCAACCTCGGCGCCAGTTGCCTTTCATCGAGCTCCGCCGGCGCCGACATCCGCGAACGCATTGCTGCGGAGCGTGAAGTGCTGAAGCAAAAAACCACCGCCTTAAGCGATCTCGTAGCGGTATTCAGGGCATTGGACTGACGAGTGGCAACGACGGCTCCCGATACCTACCTGCTGGCCGGCCTCGATCCTCGCGACCGGGGCTTCAGCCGGCCGGTCGAGGTCGTCTCAGACGACCGGCAATACCGGGCGACACTGCGGTACGAAGCCGCGCGGATCGTCACGGAGGCTGCGAGTCAGGACGCTGCGGTCGAGCGTCTAATCGCCACTCTCCACGGCCAGGGCTATCGGCAGTTGAAAACCCAGGTGAGTTTCCGCGGCGGCACGTATCTGGGCTCGCGGGAAGCATGGACCGAGTATCCGGATCCGACGCCGGCGTTCCGACGCTTGTTGGCCGCCCTTCGAAGCTGGCTGCCGAGCGCGAAACATTCTGCATGACGCTGATCCCGCTCACAGACCTCCGGTCCGGACGCACGGCGAGGCCGCGCCTTCCCGACTGGTTCAAAGTCGAGGCCAAGACCGGCCCCGATTACCTTGACATCAAACAGACCCTCGATCGGCTGAACCTTCATACGATTTGTGAGGAGGCCCGCTGTCCCAACCGATGGGAATGCTGGAACGCAAGGACCGCCACATTCCTGATCCTTGGCGACGTCTGCACAAGGCGTTGTCTCTACTGTTCGGTCGCCACCGGCCGCCCGGCCGCGTTGGACGGCGACGAACCCCTGCGAGTCGCTGAAGCCGTCCAGGCGCTCGGCCTGCGCCATGCGGTCATCACCTCCGTCAATCGTGACGAATTGGCCGATGGGGGAGCGGTCATCTTTGCGGAAACCATCCGCCTGACACGGGAGCGCAGCCCAGGGTCCACAATCGAAGTGTTGATTCCCGACTTTCAAGGCAATCACGCCGCGATCGATGTCGTGTGCCGGGAGCGCCCTGACGTCCTGAACCACAATATCGAGACCGTCCCAAGGCTCTTTCCCGCCATTCGGCCGCAAGGCAAATATCAACGATCGCTTGAACTCTTAGCGCGGGCGAAAACGCATGGGCTTCGGACCAAGTCGGGCCTGATTGTTGGAATGGGAGAGACCGCCGATGAGATTCGGGAAGTCTTGGGAGATCTCCGCACAGCCGGCTGCGACGTCGTCACGATCGGCCAGTATCTTCAACCCACGACCGGCCATCTTTCCGTGGTTCGCTTCTACCAGCCGGCCGAGTTTGCGGAGCTCAAAACAGAGGCGATGGCCATGGGTTTCCTGCATGTGGAATCCGGCCCGCTGATCCGCAGCTCCTACCACGCCGCCCAGCACGCGGCCGCCGCCGATTAAGAACCAGCGAGCACCTCGGCGACGAGGCCTTGCGCCTCCCGTTGAATCTGCGCCAGATGGGCGCGACCCTTGAAACTTTCCGCGTACAGTTTATAGACGTCTTCCGTCCCTGATGGACGCGCGGCGAACCACCCCTGGGCGGTGACCACTTTGAGCCCGCCGATTGCCGCGCCGTTGCCGGGCGCATGGGTGATCCGCGAGACGATGGGGTCCCCCGCAAGGGTGGCGGCACGAACCTGTTCGGCGGAGAGGTGGGCGAGCTTGCGCTTCTGGTCGGGTGTCGCCGGCGCATCGATGCGCGCATACGAGGGCTCGCCCAGGTCTGCCGTGAGCTGGCCATACAGTTCCGATGGATCGCGGCCGGTGGTGGCCATCATCTCCGCCGCCAGGAGATCCATGATCAGGCCGTCTTTATCCGTCGTCCAGACGGTGCCCTCCTGACGCAAAAAAGACGCACCGGCGCTTTCCTCGCCACCGAAGCCGAGGGAGCCGTCCGATAAACCTTCGACGAACCATTTGAAGCCGACCGGCACTTCGACCAGACGCCGGCCGACCTTGGCCGCAACGCGATCGATGAGACTGCTGCTCACGAGCGTCTTGCCCACGCCGGCGCCGCTCGACCAGCGAGGCCGATGGGAAAAGAGATAGGCGATGGCCGCGGCAAGATAGTGGTTGGGATTCATCAGGCCGCCCGAACGTGTCACGATGCCATGCCGGTCACTATCCGCGTCGTTCCCAAACGCCACGTCGAAGCGGTCTTTGAGCGCAATCAGATTCGCCATGGCGTAGACAGACGAACAATCCATCCGGATTTTGCCGTCCCAATCGAGCGGCATGAAGCGGAACGTTCCGTCCACGGCCGGATTGACAATCTCGAGATTCAGCCGATAGCGTTCGGCGATCGGCGTCCAGTAGGCGACACTGGCCCCGCCCAGCGGGTCGATACCGAGCTTCAGATTGGCGCCTCGGATCGACTCAAAATCGATCACGCGCTCGAGGTCGTTCACATACGTGCCGACGTAGTCGTGCTTATGCACCGAGGAGGCTCGTGCCGCGTCTACGGCAGGCAGGCGCTGCACGCCCTCAAGGCGGGCCGCCAGGAGCGCGTTGGCCCGCTCTTCGATCCATTTGGTCGCCTGGGTGTCGGCCGGGCCCCCGTGGGGCGGGTTGTATTTGATGCCGCCGTCCTCAGGCGGATTATGAGAGGGCGTAATGACGATGCCGTCACTCTGTCCTGAGGCGCGGCCGCGATTGTACGTCAGAATGGCATGCGAGATCACGGGAGTCGGCGTGTAGCCGCTCTCCCGATCGATCATGACCTCGACACGGTTGGCCACCAGCACTTCGAGCGTGGTCTCGAAGGCCGGCCGGGACAGCGCATGCGTATCCATCCCCAGAAACAGCGGTCCGGTCGTCTTCTGACCTTTGCGATATTCACAGATGGCCTGAACGATGGCGGCAATGTGCGGATTGTTAAAGGATCGCTTAAAGGATGACCCGCGATGCCCTGAAGTCCCGAACGAGACGCGCTGCCCCGGGATGGCGGGGTCCGGTGCGTCACGGTCATAGGCTTCGCGCAACTGCACGAGATCGACCAAGTTCGAGGCGGGCGCCGGTTTCCCGGCCAACGCATGAACTGTCATGGCTTCTGTGTAGCCTGCGTTGCGACGGCTGTCAACCGTGCGGTGAGGGAGGGATGCATTGACGCACCGCGCTGAAAAGCGTATGACTCGGGCCCGGCAACGGCCGCTTGTCGGAGCAATCTGTCAGTTGACATAATATCCCTTATCAGACGTTACGCCGCTAAGCCATGTCTCTGGAATTTCTCGGCCGTCTCCAACGTGAACTGGCGCTGACCGGCAGCGCGGTGTACGAGTCCGTTGTCGCTGTCGCTGAGCGCGTGAACCGCAAAGTGCATGTCCTGCGCCTCCATGGCCAAGCCGCCAGTCTGTTGACACAAATCGAAACGGTGCAGGGCGATTTGGGCCGCCAGCTCGCGTCCGCCTTATCGCGTAATGCCTTCGGGCGGCCGGGACTGTCACCCTCGGAGTTCGAACGAACGCTGACGCAGGCCACCGACCGGGTCCATCTCCTCAAACAGACTTTGCTCCAGGTGGATGCCCAGATTCGGGCCTTGAAGCTTGAGGCTATTCAGGGGGATCTCCTGATGTTGCAGCGTGACTTGAGCCTCCGCGCCGCCGCCCTCGAACGCCTCCCGGTCTCACACGCCTCCAAGGCGGCGGGCAAGCAGGTGTCGGACCTAGCCTGGCCACCTTCAGTCCGTCTCGTGACGGTGTTCCGCGGCCCGTTCCTCATTCCGCCGGTCGACGGATTTGTCTTCCGGCCCGAGGATATCGTCATCGCCGTCGGTCATCGGGCCGACCTTGATCAGATCGCCGGCTGGTTCATGGCCGCCAGGCCGGGCAAGGCGTAAATCTCCGCCGCATCCGCATTCCAGCTTACTCCGCCTTATAGGTTTTCGGGACCACCTGAGGTACACTAGGTTTCATGCGGACCTGTCTCTGCATGCTCGTCGTGCTCCTGGAACTTGCATCAGCACCTGCCGTGCTTCCGGTCGACGGCGCCGAACCCGCCGGCTTGCCACCGAATACGTCCAATGGGTTGCGGCTTCTCGAGGAGATGCAAACGGTCATTACCGAGTTGGCCGAGGCCGCCAAACCGTCTGTCGTGAGCCTGTTTCCGGCGACGCTCGGCGGAAAGGGCCGGGAATTCCCGCAAGAACGAGTCCCGAATGCCCCCGGCTCGGGGGCCGGGGTCATCATCACGGCGGATGGCCACATCATTACCAACAATCATGTCGTCGGAGATGCGTCGGAAATCGAAGTCCGGCTTTCGGACAGGTCGAAACTGATCGCCCAGGTCGTCGGCAAAGATCCTGATACGGATCTCGCGGTGTTGAAAGTGACCAGCGACCATCCCCTGCCGCACGCGCAATTCGGCGACTCGAGCGGCGTGCGTGTCGGCCAATGGGTGCTCGCTGTCGGCAATCCGTTCGGCTTGGAGCGCACCGTCACTCTCGGCGTCGTGAGCGGCATCGGACGGGAAAACGTCAATCTCTCGCGCTACGAAAATTTTATTCAAACGGACGCATCGATCAATCCGGGGAACTCGGGCGGTCCGCTCTTTAATCTCCGCGGTGAAGTGATCGGCATCAATACGGCGATTATCAACTTCGCCCAAGGGATCGGGTTCGCCATTCCCTCCAACATGGCAAAGCAAGTCCTCCAACAGTTGGTCGAGCAAGGCCGTGTCGTGCGCGGCTGGCTGGGGGTGGGCATTCAGCCGTTGACCCCGGAGCTGGCCAAAAAGTTCGGAGTGACGGAGCAGGAAGGCGTGCTCGTCAATGAAGTCTTCGAGAAAGACCCGGCCGCCGCGGCCGGCATCAAGCCGGGAGACGTCATCACAAGAATCGAAGGGTCGGTCATCGACAGTCCCAACCGTCTCTCGCGCATCGTGGCCGGGCTCCTTCCCGGCGCCAAAGCCAAAGTCGAAGTCGTGCGCAATCAACAGCGGATGGTCGTTGAAGTCGCGCTCACGGAGCGACGCGATCAGACGACGCTTGCCTCGCTCCCGCAGTCCCGCAGCGAATCCAAGCTCGGACTCGACGTCCAGGATTTAAACGCCGCCCTGGCCGACAAATTCAAGCTCCAGGAACGCCGCGGCGTGCTCGTCACAAAAGTCGAAGCCGGCAGCCTGGCCCAATCCGAAGGGCTGCGCGAAGGTGACTTGATCAAGGAAGTGAACCGTGCGGATGTCGGCACTGTGGGCGAGTTCACGAACGCGATCGCAAAAGTTCGGCGGGGCGAGACGGTGCTCTTGCGGGTCCTCCGTGAAAACCGCGCGTTTTACGTCGTCTTGAAACCCAGCGAGCCCTGATTATCTTGCACCGGCGCGTGGCTCGAATCCCGGGCCACGCGCCAGCCTCAACACGCTTCAGTGTGCGGCCACCGCTTGCTTACCGGCCTTGGCCTCTTCCACGATCTTGAGGGCGACATCGCGCGGGACTTCGTCATAGCGGGCCAGTTCCATCACGTAGCTTCCGCCGCCTCCGGTCAGGGAGTTGAGTGTCGTGGTGTAGGTCATGATTTCGCTTAACGGAACGAGCGCTTTCACGATTTCGGCATGGCCGCGCGCCTCGACATGCAGAATGCGTCCCCGGCGGGCGTTCAGATCGCCGATGACGGCGCCGATGTGCGCCGCGGGTGCCTCGACCTCCACGGTCATCATGGGTTCGAGCAGCACGGGATGCGCCGTCTCCATCGCTTTCTTAAACGCCATCGATGCCGCGATCTTGAACGACATCTCCGAGGAATCGACCACGTGGTAGGATCCGTCATAGACGGCGACCCGCACGTCCACCACCGGAAACCCGGCCAGCGCGCCATGGTGCATGGCCTCGACGACGCCCTTTTCGACGGCCGGGATGAAATTGCGGGGAATGACGCCGCCCACCACCCGGTTCGTGAACGCAAACCCCTCCCCTCGCGAAGCCGGCGACAGTTCGAGCCAGCAGTCCCCGTATTGTCCGTGACCGCCCGTCTGCTTCTTGTATTTGCCCTGAGCCTGCGCCGTCGCACGGATCGTTTCCCGATAGGGAATTTTCGGCGTGTGGATCATGACCTCTGCGCCGTATTTTCTCTTGAGCTTCTCCAACGCCAGATCCAGATGCAATTGGCCGGTCCCGCTGAGGACCATTTCCTTCGTGTCGGCGTTCCGCGTGAATCCGAGTGTCGGATCCTCCTCGATCAATTTGTGCAGCCCGAGGCTCACTTTGTCGATGTCAGCGCTCGATTTGGGCTCGATCGCGAAGGAAAAGACCGGCTTCGGCAACGGCGGCGCGGGATAGAGGATGGGATGCGCCTCGTCGCAGAGCGTGTCGCCTGTCTGCGAGTCCTTGAGTTTCCCAATCGCCACGATGTCCCCCGCGCTTGCCGCCGGAACGGCCGTATGTTTTTTGCCGCACAACTGATAGAGATGGCCGCTTTTTTCCTTGATCCGCCTCGTGCCGTTGTAGAGCATCGAATCCGCCTGCAAGGTCCCCGACACAATTCGTATATAGGAGAGCCTCCCCACGAAGGGGTCGATGATGGTTTTAAAAATGAGGCCCGAAAACGGATCATCGGCGGTCGGAACGCGGGTCAGGTCCTGACCGTCGGCATCGTGACCGGCCGGCGGCCGGCGCTCGCCCCGATCGCTCGGCGAGGGCAGGAAGTCGACGATGGCGTTGAGCAGCGGAACGATGCCGAGATTCTTCACTGCCGAGCCGGCATAGAGCGGAATCACAGTCCCCGCCTGGATCCCCGTCCGGAGTCCGCGCAGCATGTCCCCCGGCGACAGTTCACTGCCGGAGAGATACTGCTCCAGCAATTGATCGTCGCATTCTACCGAAGCCTCTTGTATACGCTTGCGCGCGTCGCTCGCCATCGCTTCGGCGCCCGCCGGCAGCGGCTGGGACTGCCATTTCGCATTGTCGGGTCGTGAATGAATTGCGGCCTGGCTTGTGAAATCGGCGACGCCGGTCCACTGTCCTCCGTCCTTGAGCACGCAGGTCATGGGCAACGGATGGATCTCCAGATCCCGCTGACAGGCGGCAAGCAAGTCCTCCATCGACCCGGATTCTTTCTCCAGTTCGTTCACGAAGACGAGACATGGCAGGCCGAGCGCTTTGACGTGGGACCACAGCCGGAGCAGTTCGCTCCTGATCCCGCTCGCAGGGCTGAGCACGACGACGACGGCATCGGCAGCATGCAAGGCCGAGATGGCTTCGCCGAGCAAACTAAGCGCCCCGGGGGTGTCGAGGAGATTGATCGTGGTCTGGTTCCAGGAACAGCGAAGGAGACTCGTACTGACGGAACTGCGATGCTGGATTTCTTCCGGCTCGAAATCAGAGACCGTGGTTCCCTGCATCACCGAACCGGAGGCGGGGATGACGCCCGTCGTCAAGAGGATCGCTTCGGCCAATGACGTTTTGCCCGCCCCTCGATTGGCAATGATCGCCACATTTCTGAGAGACCTCGCACCAGGCTCGTTCATGGGATCCTCCTTGTCCGTGCGGAAGGCGTCCAGCTCCGCACATCATGACGAATTACATGATCGTCCACTCCCTGTCGTTAGGCATGATGAGTCAACCAACCCTGGTCGGCGAAGCTGACATAGCGTCCATCGCCGACGACCAGATGGTCCAACACACGAATGCCGAGCACTTCCCCTGCCGACACCAACCGCGAGGTCAGCACATGATCTTCTTGGCTCGGCGTCGGATCGCCGCTCGGATGATTGTGGAGAAAGATCACCGCTGCCGCCGATTCCCTGACGGCCATCGTGAAGACTTCCCGCGGATGCACAATGCTCAGCGTCAAGCTTCCTTCGGAGACCGTGGCATCGCGCAAGATCGCATGCTTGGCATCCAACAAGACGACCTTGAAGATCTCGTGGCGCAGATGCCGCAGGGCGGGATGGTAATGCTCGAACAGGTCGCGGCTGGAAGAGATCCGCATGCCCTTGCACAACGGAGAGGCCAGCGACCGCTTGCCCAACTCCAATGCGGCCTTGACCTGCGCCGCCTTGGCCTCCCCTACACCGTCCACCGCGCACAGTTCATCGATCCCGCAATGGGCCAACCCGGCCAGGCCGCCAAGGCGCTGCAGCACTTCCATACTCACTTGAACCGCCGAGGAGCGTTGTCGACCCACCCGCAGGAGAATCGCAAGGAGCTGCGCATCGGTGAGGGCATCGGCACCATGCGCCAACAGCCGTTCACGCGGACGCTCGGTCGCCGGCCATTGGGCAATGCCATGCCGGACTGTCTTGCGGCTCACATCGCATCTCCTTGAACAAAAATATGACACGTTGAACGTTTTTGTACTAAGAGAACAGCCTCTCAACCCCCCCTGGTAACAAATACGTACCGTCTAAGATGTTGAAATTACGTATCGACAAAAATTGGTTCGGCTCTTGCTTTGCTACGCCGCAGCTGCGCACCGCAACCAGGGAGGACTCGATGGAATGTCCGAAATGCAAAGGGCTCATGATGCTCGAGCGGTTCTCAGACTTCTTTCTGATCTTCTACGCATGGAAGTGCATCAACTGCGGCGCCATCATTGATCGGACGATTTCAAACAACCGGCGCAAGAGTCTTGCTGCCAGGGACGCACAGCCGGTGCCGTCCGCACAAGCTCCCGCCGCCACACGGTAGCCCCCGGCTCGCGTTGCCAGGCTTTGGGGCCGGCGGACACTGTCACATCGCCGTTGTCTCTCGCCTGACACCTACCTCGTTCCGCCCGTCGCGTCATCGTGCAGAATTATAGTCAGCCTCGCAGCCAGCGTCAAAATAGCAGCAATGCGGCAATAATCCGTGTTTCAAATGCCCTCGCCGATCCCGCGCCCGACAATCGATGTCACCTTGACCCCTGCAAAAACGCTGTGTTACAGTTTGTCGCTTCACAACCGCTTTTCGTATCCGAGTCAAGCGAGGGCGGGTTCCCGAACGTACGATTCCGCAACCACACACACGTATGCGAGTCATCGCCGGTTCCCACCGCGGTCGGCGCCTGAGTGGACCGCGGGGGATCTCGTTGCGGCCTACCTCGGATAAAGTCAGGGAGGCCCTGTTCTCGATCCTCGGGACCCGCATCCCCGGCTGTCGTTTTTTAGATCTGTACGCGGGCACCGGGGCGGTCGGCATCGAAGCGTTGAGCCGCGGCGCGAGGCTCGTCACCTTTGTGGAATCGGACTCAAAAGCCATGCACATCATCCGGAAGAATCTCACTGCCTGCGGCATGCTCGATCGGGCGGACCTGCGCGTAGGATCGACCCACGGTTTCCTGCGCCAGCACGACCGCCAGGGCGACGCCTACGATGTCGTCTTCGCCGATCCACCGTACGCAGACCAGACGGCCCTTGCACTGGTGCTTGAAAGCTGGGACCTCGGCGTGGTCGCCGACGGCGGGGTGCTGGTCATTGAGCAAGATGCGCGTGTCTTGCCGCCGGCCGGGACGGATCGAGTTGCATTGCTTCGTCGCTACGAGTACGGCGACACCGCGCTGCTCCGATACGGGCCGGCGCCGGAGAAATCGCTCTGATGAAAATTGGCATTTATCCCGGCACTTTCGATCCGATTACCCACGGTCATACGGACATCATCACCCGAAGCCTCCGCGTCTTTGATAAAGTGATGGTGGCTGTCGCGCCCAATCCGGCCAAACACCCGCTGTTCAATCTGGCTGAGCGGCTCGAGATGGTGCAGCTGGTGTTGAAGGACATCGGCCAAGTCGAAGTCGTCACGTTTGACGGGTTGCTGGTCGATCACGTGCAGCGATCGGGCGCCCACGCCATTATTCGGGGACTGCGCGCGATCTCCGACTTCGAGCACGAGTTTCAAATGGCGCTCATCAATCGCAAACTGGCGAAGCGGGTAGAAACGGTGTTCCTGATGCCGAGCGAAGAGTTTTCATACCTGTCGTCCACCATTATTAAAGACGTCGCGAATCACGGCGGCTCGTTGACCGAGTTCCTCCATCCCGAGGTGGCCCGCCGGCTTCAAGACCGTATTCGGAGCGTCAAACCATGAAGCTTGCGGACCGTGTCACACGGATTGCCCCGTCCCCCACCCTCGCAATGGCCGCAACCGCGAAGGCCATGGCGGCGCAAGGCATTGACGTCATCGATTTTTCGACGGGCGAGCCCGACTTCGACACGCCTGAGCCGGTGAAGGCGGCGGCGGAGGCGGCCATCCGCTCGGGATTCACCAAGTACACGCCGTCCTCGGGCATCGACGAGCTGCGCCACGCGATCGTCGAAAAGCTGAAGATCGAACAGGGACTGCAATATGACAAGTCGCAGATCCTGGTGTCCTGCGGGGCGAAACACTCCCTCTACAATCTTGCCGAGGCATTGTTGCAGGAAGGGGATGAAATCATCATTCCCACGCCGTACTGGGTCTCCTACTCCGATCAAGCCCTGCTCAACGATGCCACGCCGGTGCTGCTGCCCACCAAGGAGTCGGAGGGCTACGCGATCGATCCGGCGGCCCTCGAGCGGCGCATTACCCCCAAGACAAAAGCGCTCATCATCAACAGCCCGTGCAATCCGACGGGGGCCACCTACGGGCGCCAGATGCTGGAGCGCATCGCTGCGATCGCGGTGCGCCATGATCTCATCGTCGTCTCAGACGAGATCTATGAAAAGGTGCTCTACGACGGGGCCAGCCATGTGAGCATCGCGTCACTCGGACCCGAAATCGCGGCCCGAACCGTGGTCATCAACGGCGTCTCGAAGGCGTATGCGATGACCGGTTGGCGAGTCGGCTACGCAGCCGGTCCCAAGGAGCTCATTACCGCGATGGGCAATATTCAAAGTCAAAGCACGTCAAATGCCTGCTCGATTTCCCAGAAGGCGGCCGTGGCGGCACTGCGCGAAGGCGAGCCGTTTACGAAACAGATGGTCACGGAATTCGATCGCCGGAGGCGGGCGATCGTAGAGGGACTGAATGCGATTCCCGGCGTGTCATGTACGATGCCTGGAGGGGCCTTCTACGCGTTCCCGAACATCAGAAAGGTGCTCGGCAAACGCGGCCCGGCGGGACCCGTCACCTCTCCTACAGAGCTCGCGACATATCTGCTAAAGGACGCGCAGATTGCGGTCGTGCCCGGCGAGCCGTTCGGAAGCGAGGAGCATATCCGCCTCTCATATGCGACGGGCATGGACACGATCACGAACGGATTGCGGCGGCTGAGGACCGCGCTCGAGAAGCTGACGTAACCGATTGACCGACAGCTCACTCTTAGAATGGACCACTGTCACGCTGGAGGAGGAACCGCCTGTGCCGATTTATGAATATGAGTGTGAGAGCTGCGCCTATCACTTCGAAGTGAAACAAAGCATCAAGGACGCGCCGCTGACAACGTGCGAGCGCTGCGGAAAGTCCGTGCGGCGGTTGATTTCTTCACCGGGCATCATGTTCAAGGGAAGCGGTTGGTACGTGACCGATTATTCCAACAAGTTGAAACCGCCCTCAGAGGCAGAGAAAACACCGGCCGCGGCCGGAGACAAGAAAGAGACACCGGCTGCATCCACAACATCCCCACCGGCGTCCTCGACGGCCAATCAAACAACCGCCCCTGCAGGCGGCACCTCAGGCGGCACACCGCCCTCTACGCCGCCTTCGACGACAACGCCGAACAAGTAACAGTCGACCGTCGGTTAATTGACGGCCGACGACCTGCTGACCGTCTTCTTTTTGGCCGGCGCCTTTTGGACGGTCTTGACCGTCGGCTTCAGCGGGGGCTTGCTCGCCGCCGGTTTCGTGGTCGCCGCCTTCGCGGTCACGGGCTTCGAGGATTTCGCCAGACGCTCCTGCAGCGTGGTGACGCTGCTCTGCAAACTCGCGATCATGGTGCTTTTATCGCGATTGGTGCGGACGAGATCATCGACTTGCGTCTGCAAATCGTCCTTCGCCTTGGTCAGCAAAGCCATCTGCGATTGCAGTTGGGTTTTCTCCATCGTCACAGTCTGCAGTTCCGAGCGAAGCTGCTCGATCTGCGTCTGCAACGCCGGCGGCCAGTAATCGCATCCGGCCAGCATCGCCGCCAAGACGATGACCAGCCCTACCGCCCGTCCCCGTTGTCGCTCTGGCATCGATCCCTCCTCTATATGGGCACTGCTGGCGTCGTGTATACCATATTTATGACTTTTTGAGGGAAAATCCTCGTCGCTGCAGCGCCGCCTCGATCGCGGCGCAGGGGATGGCGCCCTCGCGGATGATGCGAAGCCCATCGTCCGCATCCACGACCGTCGAGGGTAATCCGCCGGGCGTCGGTCCTGCGTCAAGGATCGCGTCGACGTCATGGCCCAAGCTGTCCTGCACTTCCCTGGCGGTGCGAGCCGGCGCGGCGCCTGTACGGTTCGCGCTGGTTCCTGTCAGAGGGCCGACGCGGTCGAGGAGCTCGCGCAGCGGCTGACAGGAGCTCAGCCTGAGCCCGACGCGGCCGCTGCCTGCGGTCACCGCACGGAGAACCGACGGGCGGGCCGGAAAGAGAATCGTCAATGCGCCCGGCCAAAAGGCATCGATGAGGATGGAAGCGGCCTCCGGTACATGCAGCGCAAACAAGGACAGGTCGTGGAGCGCGGCCACCAAGACGAGAATCGGTGCGCTCTGCGGCCGGCCTTTGACGGCGGTCAACCGGCCGAGGGCGGCCGGGTCGAAAGGGTTTACGCCCAGCCCGTAAAACGTCTCGGTCGGAACCGCCAAGATGCCGCCTCGTTGAATGATCGGTTGAAGCTGTGCCGACAGCTCGGTGAGCCGCGTGTGAGGAATGATCAGAGGCATGGAGGCACCGCAGAGAGGCTAGGCGCGGGGGGCAAAGGCTCGATACGCAATGTCGTGGCGATAATGGCAGCCCTTGAAGGTAATCTGTTTCGCCGCGCGGTAGGCAGCGGCTTGGGCCTCCGCCAACGACCGTCCCCGCCCTGAGATACCGAGGACGCGTCCGCCGGCCGTCACGATGTTTCGCCCGTTCGTGGCGGTGCCCGCATGAAACACGATCGCGCCGTCGACATCCGGATTGTCCAGTCCGTGAATGACTTCGCCGACGTCGTAAGCGCCCGGATAGCCTGCCGACGTCATCACCACGCACACGGCGTGACCGTCATGCCAGTCCACCGTCAGCTGTTCCAACCGGTGCTCGACCACCGCCTCGAGGACGTCGAGAAAGTCCGTCTTGAGCAACGGCAGCACGACCTGCGTTTCCGGATCGCCCATGCGGGCATTGAACTCCAGGACATAGGGCACTCGGTCGACGACCATCAAGCCGGCATAGAGCACTCCTTGAAACGGTGATCCCAACCGGGACATTGCATCGACGACCGGTTGCAGAACCTCCCGGGTGACCTGCTCGCGCAACGCCGCCGTCCCGAGGGGGGCCGGGCAATACGCCCCCATGCCGCCGGTATTCAAGCCGGTATCCCCGTCACCGATCCGTTTGTGGTCTTGGGCGGGCAGCATCGGCGCCACCGCGCGTCCATCGGTGAACGCCATCACGGTCAGCTCCTCGCCGTCGAGATAGTCCTCGATCAACACCTGCGTCCCCGCCTCACCGAAGACCCCCTTTTCCATGGAGTCGACGATAGCGCTCCGCGCCTCCGCGCGGCTGCCCGCGATGAGCACGCCCTTGCCCTGCGCGAGTCCATCGGCTTTGATGACCACCGGTATGGCGTGCTCCTCCACGTAGCCCAGCGCATCGGCGGGCCGGTCGAAGGACCTGGCGCGTGCCGTACGGATTCCCGCCTTCGCCATAATGTCTTTGGAGAAAATTTTACTCGCTTCGAGCCGCGCCGCGTTTTTCGTGGGACCAAAAATCTTGAGCTTCGCTTTTCGGAATTCGTCGACGATTCCGAGAGCCAGCGGCGCTTCCGGCCCGACGATGGTGAGGTCGATCCCTTCCCGTTGCACGAACGCCTTCAAGGCCGGAATGTCGTCCGCCTTGATCGCGACACAGGTCGCGAGCCGGGCAATGCCCGGATTCCCGGGCGCACAGAAGAGTTCCGGCCGTCGCGGGCTCCGGGCCAGCGTCCAGACCATGGCGTGCTCGCGGCCGCCGCCGCCGACGACAAGGACCTTCATGTACGGCCTATCGGTATCAAAAGGTTGAAACGAGGCAGCATGTC
>JBKPSD010000006.1:0-29687 GCA_046734935.1 Nitrospirota bacterium | reverse complement strand
TTAAGTCGCTGTGGGGCGATGATCGGATTGGCAAATACAGCATCGAGGAGATCGCCCTTGAATGCATCCTTTGGGAGGATGCGGCCCGCCGCGACGATGCCGACAGGCGGAATTTCATCCAGAAAGCGTTAGATCAGAATTTTAGTGGGAAACATCGCGCGGACACACTTCGCCGGTTCTGTGAAGCGTATGAACGGCTCTATGAAAAGATCTATTACCGTACGCCGGACCACAGCGTGACGGACTCGACGTCCGGCGGCATCCACACGTTTGAGAAGAGAGCTGCGTGAGCCCGAGGCGGCTCCCGCCATTTAGGGGGAGCCGCAGTCCGGTCACTATTCAAGTAACCGGAGGGATTGCTGTCCTGCGGAGAAAGTCGAACTTCCAACCTTCGCTCCGCTCATTGACACCTGGATGTCGATGGCGATGCCACCATTGGCACTCAGGGCGCCGCCGTTCACTCTCTCGAGGAACTCGACCTTTTGAGTTTTGTTCATTCGAGTCCATGCCTTATTGTCGACCGTCACGGTCAGCACACGATTGTCACTGCTTTCGGCCGACACCATTGGATCCGTAAAACCCTGGCCCTGCAGGTAGTGGGCAGCCGCCGTCACGGCCTTGGCTTGCTCGGTCATATCCTTCGCCGGTCTGGCAGTCGCGCCTTCTGCGGGCATATTGCCCAACGCCATGACCAGGCTTACTGCCGCTGCTGTCATCCACAGTCTTCGAGCCGCCACAATCCCTCTCATTCGCAAGCCTCCCTGTTGGATTATGATGTGAGTGCAAAAAATCAGGACAGGTGAAAACGATGATACGGTTTCAGAAGACGATCATCCGACCTCCTTTCGCTTCGTCCGCACTGAGCCGCCGCCCGAGTAAGCAATCATTGGACCGTTGAAAACGCCGACGTGCTCAGCGAAAATTCAACGGTTTATCTTCGATCCGGCCGAACGCCGCCTCATCCGCAGGCCGATAACTCGCAAAAAATGATGGTGCCCGGCAGAAAATGTTCACGCAGATGAGACGAAGTCCTACATACAACGCTCTGCGAATTGAACTGAAGGCCGGATCCTCCCGCGCGGCGAAAATCTCTACAAACCTGACGAGCGACTAGAGATCATCCCAGTGCCGGTGCCCGCGATCTAATGGAATACTCACCCCGGATCCGGGCAGGAACCGGCTTCCCGTAGATCGCCAGTACCGGTAAAAGGGAGTGTTCATCATGCCTCGCATCGCATGGCAGATCATCCGGCGTGTCTTGGACGGGCGCAACACACGGCGAAGCAACACAAGGAGGCCGGCAATGAAATTAGTCAAAGACAATGAGCGCACCATCAATGAGAAGTCCGCCACAAGGGATGAACTGAAGCTCGTCTGCCAACGGATTGCAGATATGGATGCTCTCTGGAGAGCCAGCGCGTTTACGCAGGCCCCGACGGAAAAACGAGCGGCCTGACACTCCAATCAGGTCACCCCGTTCATCACGGTTCCCGTCAGACCATCTCCCCCGACGGCTTGCATTCCCACAAGGCGTCCAGTAGGGTTCGGTCCCGATGAGCGACGTGCCTTGTGCCGTGGGCGCCCCTTGGTGGCAATCCGCCGTCTTCTACCAAATCTATCCGTGGAGCTTCCAAGACTCGAACGGGGACGGCATCGGCGACCTCCGTGGAATCGAGTCCCGCCTCAATTACCTGCGCGACGGCACGCCGGCCTCGCTCGGGGTCGACGCCATTTGGCTCTCTCCGATCTACCCGTCTCCCATGCATGACTTCGGTTACGACGTCAGCGACTACTGCAATGTGGATCCTCGCTTCGGAACGCTGGCCGATTTCGATGCACTGCTTCGGGAAGCCCACCGCCGCGGATTGCGCGTGATCATGGACTTGGTCTTGAACCACACCTCCGATCAACATGCCTGGTTTCTCGACTCGCGGTCTTCGCGCCAATCTCCCAAGGCGGATTGGTACTGCTGGGCAAACGGCAAATCTTGGCTCCGGCGACCCAGCAACTGGAATGCCCGGTTCGGCGGCTCTTCGTGGACCTGGGACTCGAGCCGTCGCCAGTACTATCTCCACTCATTTTTGAAACAACAACCGGATCTGAATTGGCAGCATGGGCCGGTGCGCCAGGCCCTGTGGAACGTAGTCCGCTTTTGGCTGGATCGCGGCGTCGACGGATTTCGACTGGACGCCATCAACTGGCTGGGAAAAGACGCGCGGTGGCCGAATAATCCGCTTCGCTTCGGGTGGCGCGGGTATACCAGACAAGACCATCGGTATGACCGCGATGGACCGGTGACGCATGACGTCATGCGGGAGCTGCGGCAGGTGATCTCCGGTTATCCGGATGCGGTGTTGATCGGCGAAGCGGCGGCGGATACGCCGGGTGGACCAGCCGTATTTTACGGCAAGGGTGGCGATGAGCTGCACCTCGTGTTTGATTTTCGCTTGATGAAATCTGCCTGGAACGCCGATGCCTTCCGGCGGTTTCTCAGCAATGATGTACCGGCAATTCCCAAAGGCGGTTGGGCCACGATTGTCTTCAGCAACCACGACCAGCAGCGCCACATCGACCGCTACGGGAAGGGCGGCGACGCCGAGGCCCGGGCACGAGCGGCTGCCCTCCTGTTGTTCACCCTCCCGGGCGCGCCCTTTATGTACTACGGCGAGGAACTGGGGATGCGGAATGCGAAGCTGCGATATCGGCAACTGCGGGATCCGTACACGAAACGTTTTTGGCCTTTTCGGCCGGGGCGCGATCCGGCGCGTACGCCGATGCAGTGGGATTCGTCTGTTCAGGCCGGCTTTACGACGGGCGAGCCATGGCTGCCCGTTGGACCGTCATCTGGCGGACTCAATGTGGCTAGCGAAGCCGCGGATCCACGCTCGCTCCTCACCCTGTACAAACGATTGATTGCGCTGCGAAGCGCTTCGTCCGCACTGACCGTCGGCGGCTGTTCGGTGATCCAAGCACGCTCATCCGAATGCCTGCTCTACGAACGGCTTGCTCACGCGGCCGACGGAGCGATCGAACGAATCCTCGCGGTCGTAAACTTCTCGCCGCGGGAGGTTGAACTCGCGTTGCCCGAACGCGCGCGGCATGGCCAGTGGCTTCTGTCCACGGACGCCGCGGCCGATGTGGGACCGGTCTCGCCTCGGGTGCGGCTTGCGCCGAACGAGGGGCGCCTTGCCCGCCTCCGTGACTAATCCGCGGTGTTTTTGAAGAACACCGCCGAGAGCGCCGGCAAGGTCAACGTCAGCGAGTGACTGCGGCCATGCAAGGCAATGGGTGCGGCATCCACGCCGCCGAAGTTCCCCCAGCCGCCGCCGCCGTACACGGAGGCATCGCTATTCAGGACCTCGCGCCAATACCCGCCACGAGGCGCGCCGATCCGGTAGTTCGTTCGAGGGACCGGGGTGAAGTTGCAGACAATGAGCACCAGATCCTTCGTCGTGGCGCCCTTACGGAGGAGGCTGATCACACTCGATTCGGCGTCATTGCAATCGATCCACTCGAATCCGGCCGGATCGATGTCCTGCTCATACAGCGCCGCCTCTGACCGGTACAATTGATTGAGGTCCGCCACCCAGCGTTGCAACGTGTTGTGAAGGGGATACCGGAGCAAATCCCAATCCAGACTGCGGTCGTGCACCCACTCGCTCCACTGGCCGAGTTCCCCGCCCATAAAGAGCAGCTTCTTCGCCGCCTGCGCATACATATAGCCGTATAGCAGGCGGAGATTGGCGAACTTCTGCCAGTCATCGCCCGGCATTTTCCCGAGCAGAGACCCCTTGCCGTAGACGACTTCGTCATGGGAAAGCGGCAGCACGAAGTTCTCATGAAACGCGTAGAGCATCCGAAAGGTCAATTTATTGTGGTGATATTTGCGGAAAAACGGGTTCTGGCTCATATAACTGAGCGTGTCGTGCATCCAGCCCATGTCCCATTTCAAGCCGAATCCGAGGCCGCCCAGATAGGTCGGTTTGGATACCATCGGCCAGGCCGTCGATTCCTCGGCGATGGTCTGCACGTCGGGAAATTGCTTGTACACCTCCTCGTTGAAGCGGCGGAGGAAATCGATCGCTTCCAAATTTTCACGGCCGCCGTACCGGTTGGCAATCCATTCGCCTTCCTTGCGCGAGTAGTCGAGATAGAGCATCGAGGCGACGGCATCCACGCGAATTCCGTCGATGTGATACTTTTCCAGCCAGAACAGCGCGCTGCTGATCAAAAAACTCCGCACTTCGTTCCGCCCGTAGTTGAAGATAAAGGTGTTCCATTCGGGATGGAAGCCCTGCTGGGGATCGGCATGTTCGAACAAATGCGTGCCGTCGAAGAAGGCGAGTCCATGCGCGTCCGTCGGAAAATGCGAGGGGACCCAATCGAGGATGACGCCGATGCCATGCTGGTGGAGCTCGTCGATGAGCGTCATGAAATCCTGCGGCGTTCCGTAATTGCCGGACGGCGCAAAATACCCCGTCGTCTGATACCCCCATGACCCGAAGAACGGATGGTCCATGACGGGCAGAAACTCCACATGGGTAAATCCCATCTGTTGCAGGTACGCCGGCAGTTCCATGGCAAGTTCGCGGTAACTCAGGGACCGGTTGCCCTCCTGGCCGATGCGGCGCCATGAGCCGACATGCATTTCGTAGATCGAGATTGGAGCCTGGAGGGCGTTGCGCCGGTGCCGTTCACGCATCCATTCGCCGTCGTGCCAGTCATACTGCGTGTCCCAGACGATCGAGGCCGTCTTAGGCGGAATCTCGTTGAACACAGCGAACGGATCCGTCTTGTCGACCTGATACCCGCTCACGTGGCTTCGAATGTGGAATTTGTACAGCGCCCCTTTACCGACCCCCGGAATGAAGCCGTCCCAGATGCCCGACGACTCCCGAGGCCGAAGCTGATGCTCGTCCTTCGACCAGTCGTTGAAGGAACCCATGACGGACACTCGCTCGGCGTTGGGAGCCCAGACCGCAAAATATGTCCCCTCCACGCCTTGCGACCGGATCATGTGCGCGCCGAACTTGTCGTAGAGACGGAAATGCGTCCCTTCGTTGAACAGGTACAGGTCATGGGGCGTGAGCAGGCTTACCTGCTCCATCAGGTCAACGCCCTGTCGATCATGCTGCATGTCATCACCTCGCTGGAATGAAACGCTCACGCCGCCGTATTGGCGCCGCTCATATGGACAATCTCGTGGATGCCCTTCATGGGAATGCCGACCCATTCAGGACGGTTGTTAAGCTCATAGCCCAGCTCATACACGGCCTTTTCGAGCTGATAGACCGTCAGCAGCCGTGCCGCATCGCTGGGAGACGGCGGCAGCAGAGCCGCGTCGTTTATCCCAGTCAAATACTCCCCGAGGAAGCACGCGCACACCCATCGCGACCAATACCTCCGCCACGGTTCGAGGTTGCGTTGATCGTTCGGCGGGCGACTTCCGAGCGCCGTCCAGGAGGCATAATCAAACGACCGTAGCATCCCTGCGACGTCGTAGAGGGGGGACTGTTTCAACCGGCGTTCTTGCAACGGCCTGGCCGGCTCCCCTTCAAAATCCGTCACCACGTAGTCGGACCCGGTCCACAGCACCTGCCCCAAATGATAGTCGCCATGGCAGCGGATCCTCCGGCCGCCTTCCTGCATTTCAAGCAACGACTCGAACACGGCAAGAACGGCCGGTGCGTGCGCGAGAAGCTGCTCGGCCTCTTCCCGCATTGAAGGGATCGTAAACGACCGCTGTGCCAGCAACTGCGCGACCTGTTTCCACATTTCTTGCATCGAGCGGTGGCGTGACTGTCGATGCTCGGCTGTCAGCGGCTCGGGAGCGAAGTCCGGATCATCGTGCGTTTGTCCCAGCGTCCGATGCAATGCGGCGGTGCGCCGCGCGAGGCACGCAGCCGCATCGAGCGCCGGGCCGATGAGTTGGCGCGCTGCCTCGGGAACCGGCGACTGTGCCAGATCCCACGGCAGGCGATCCCGGCCTGCATCGCTCTCGCCTGGCGGGCTCTGCGCCGACGCGCGAGCCAGAAATCCATCCAGCTGTTTCAACGTCTCCCCCCAGGCGTCGCCCTCGTTTCGTACATAGGATTGCAGCAGAGCGACGGTCGCGCTCTCACCGGATGTCACATACTCAATAGCACCGCCGACAGCGGGGCTGTGTGAAAACCCGTGGCCTGTGAGATATCGTCCGATTTCCCAATCGGGATTGATGCCGGGTTGCACCCGTCGATACAGTTTGAGGACCGCCTCTTCGCCTAACTTGACGGTCGTATTGCTCTGCTGCATGCTCAAAAGGCGTGAAGGTAAAGGATCGTCCGACGGTACGATCGTCTGATAGGCGGCCGTCGACGACGCCAGCAGGCTGCCCCTCTCTCCGGCGAGCCGCGCGCCTTGCGCCATGGCGCGCATCAGCACGTGCAAGACCGCCGAATCCCACATCGCGTCGTACAAAATGCCGTCTTCGCCGCCCTCGGCGTCATCAGCGGCCACGTGAGCGAGTACGGCTCCCGGCATGTCATGCGAGATCCTGCCGGCTTCGGCCCCGAATGCCGACGCGAGCGGCAAGAGATAGATCTCGTGTGCGCCGTCCCCGTATGCGGCATCGATGAGGAGCAGCCCCGTCCCGCCACGCCCGTAGGGAATCGGAATGCTATCGATGATGTGCGCCGCGGTCAGCTCGCGCGCTTTGCCGCCAAACCAGCGCTGAGCCTTCAACAGCAGGGGCAAGCCTGCTTCAAACCGCGCCCTGACCGCACCTTCGAGAACAGTTTGCCGCATCTTTGCTCACAGGAAATAGTCGAAATCTTGCTCGGTCCGCACCCGGCGCCGCAGATGGAAGATCTGTGCAGGCACCGACTGGGGATCGATCAGCACATAGTTCCGCGGCCCTTGCCAGAGATAATGCGCGTCCGTCAGCAAATCATGCGCCTGAAACGGCCGAGCCGGGTCTACGCCGAGGACGTTGAGATCCAGTTGAAGCCAGCCGCCGTGGACATGATGAGGGCTTAAATTGACGATCACCACCACGATGTTGGAGCCGTCAGGGGTCTGCTTGCTGTAGGCCAGCAGCCATTCGTTGTCCACGGGATGAAACCGGAGGCTCCAGTCATGCTGGAGGGCCGGGTTCTCGCGTCTGATCCGGTTAACTCTGCAGATCAGCTCCCGAAGGCTGTCGGGCCGATCCAGCGGCCAGTGCTTGATCTCGTATTTTTCGGAATCCAGATACTCTTCGCTGCCGGGGTCGCGGGGCCGGTTTTCACAAAGCTCGAACGCAGGCCCGTAGATGCCATAGCTCGCCCCCAGCGTGGCCGCCAGGATGAATCGCGACATGAACGCCGGACGCCCCCCGTGCTGCAGTTGCTCGGTGAGGATATCGGGCGTGTTCGGCCATAGATTCGGGCGCAGATACTCGCGGACCGGCGTTTGCGTCAGCTCGGTCAAGTATGCGACGAGCTCCGGTTTGGTGTTGCGCCACGGGAAATAGTTATAGGACTGACTGAAGCCGAGCTTCGCGAGCTGGTACATGACTTTCGGCCTGGTGAACGCCTCCGCTAAAAAGACGGTGTCCGGATGATCGCGCTGGATCCGTCGAATCACCCATTCCCAGAACGCAAACGACTTCGTGTGCGGATTGTCCACCCGGAATACCTTTATCCCCTGCTCGATCCAGAAACGGAAGACACTCTCCAGTTCCTGCCAGAGCGCCTGCCAGTCACGGCTTTCGAAATCGAGAGGATAAATGTCCTCATATTTCTTCGGCGGGTTTTCCGCGTATTGGACTGTCCCGTCAGGTCTGATTCGAAACCACTCGCGGTGTTCTTTCACGTAGGGATGATCGGGCGAGCATTGAAACGCGATGTCCATGGCGATCTCGATCCCATGCCTCTTCGCCGACGTCATCAGCCGCTTGAAGTCTTGGAGCGTGCCCAACTGCGGGTGCACCGACTTGTGGCCGCCCTCTTGCGAGCCGATGGCCCAGGGACTCCCGGGGTCGTCGGGACCGGCGGTCGTCGCATTGTTTCTGCCCTTGCGGTTGGTCTTTCCGATGGGGTGAATCGGGGGCAGATACAGCACGTCAAATCCCATGGACGCGACGTACGGCAGACGAGCCTCGCAATCCGTGAATGTGCCGTGCCGGCCGGCGACCGCACTGCACGAGCGGGGAAACATCTCATACCAGGCGCCATACCGCGCCATCCCTCGATCGACGACGACTTCCAACTCACGGACGTACCTGGCTTCCCCCGACCGGTCGGGATACCGGTCCATCAGCGCCAGGAGCGGTTCGCCGAGGGCCAGACGGACGCGCTCGGCCTCCCCGACGGAGGCCGCGCTAAGGTCGGTAACCCATGCCTTGAGACGAGGGCCGTCCTGATCTTCCGCCCGTGCGGCGGCCTTCCGGACCAGGTCGGCCCCCATGAGCAATTCCATGGACACCGACTGCCCAGCCTCCACCTTCTTCGCCAGGTTCCGACGCCACGTCGCAAAGTGATCCACCCACCCGTTTACCGTGTACCGGTAGCGGCCCAACTGGGAGGTGGGGAACGACGCGCGCCAATGATCGTTGCCGACAAACTCCATCGGCCGCTCCGTCCATGCAGCCGCGTGCTCATGCCGGTAGCAGAGTCGTACGGACAGCGCATCGTGGCCGTCCGCAAACACGTCGGCTTCGACAACGACCGGCTCACCGCAGGCGCGCTTGATTGGAAATCGTCCCCCGTCGATCTCGGGCGCGACACGGTCGACCACGACCCGCCGGCCGCCCGCGTCGTTCTCCATCCGGCTCTCCTTGTCCGGCATCGAACCACGCGTACCTAAATGTGGGTCCATTCGTCTTCCTCTTCGGGCCGTTCACGCAGCCGCCGTTCGAGTTTTTGGCGGGCGATATGCCGGCCGCCGAGACCGAGCGCAATCGCCAACGCGAGGACGATTCCCCCGAAAATAATGCAGAACGCCGCGACCACGATTTCCTTCGCGATGCCCAGTTGCGTCAGCACCATGGCGCCGGTGAACAGGTACAATCCCCAGCGCACGAGCTGTGCGATGAATCTGGCTTCCTGAATCTGTGCATTGACCGCCGCGATCAACGAGGCCTCGGCCAGGAAATTGCCGAGCAGCACGCCGAACAGCAGCAGGAAGGCGGACGCAATCACGTTGGGCAGGAATCCGAGCAACACGCTCATCAGATTGGCCGTGGCCGGCAGACTCAAGGCATCGATGCCCATCAGCGTGAACACCAGGAAGACGGTCCAGAACGACAGCCGTCCGATGAGCAGCGACGCCGGCTGAACCACTCCGGCTCGCGCCAGCGCCGGCATCAAGCCCATGCGCTCGCAGAACGCATCGAAGCGCAGCGCCGAGAGCAGCCGCATCAGGAGCATCTTCACGAGTCGTCCCGCCAGGAGCCCCACCGCCAGGAAGGTGAGCAGCGCGAGCAGTTTCGGCAAGAACAGTCCCAGCCGACGGCTCGTTTCGAAAAACGCTTCCAGCATCGCGTCTTGCCACATTTCTTTCATGAGAACCTCCACCGCTCGACCAGGTACGGCTTCATTCGAGCGAATGTGTCGCACAGTTCTTCGATGCAGTCTTCGACGTCCTCGGGTTTCTGCTGCTGCGTTCGCAGCACCAGCGACGCCATCTGCCCCAGATATAGCGGCGTCAGCGATTTAAGCAGGTGTTCTCGATGCAGCACCTTTTCGTGGTAGGCCAAGGCGAAGTCATAGACGGTCTGCGCCCACAACTGCGGCGGAAAACGAAAGTCGTCTGTTTCGACGAGGCCCAAGGGCAGGATCCCCGACAGCGTCTCGGGCGAAAGAATGATTTCCCAGATCGGCAAGAGATCGCGCAGCCCCTGCCGAAAACCACGCATCATCCGGTCGATGTTGATGGGGCCGCGATCGGGCTGCGGGCGGTAAGGAATTCCTGTCTGTAAGACGGTCTGAACGCCGGCAGGATGTTCCCACGCGTCCTGGTAGCGCTCCATGAACGAGAATACCGTGCCGACCGTCTGCGCGACGACCGTGGAAACATCTTCCGCGCCGGCCGCATGCTGCACGAGCTTCTCCCCCAGACCGGCCTGGCAAAGACTACGGCCTTCGGCAATCGCCACCGTCGTCAGGCAGGCGTCCAGTGTGGAACGCAGCGAACGTTCGTCCCAAAACGGCTGATCCAAAAAGAGGCCGGCAAGCGGGCCGGAGATCCCGCATCCCCCGCCGACGTGATAGCGCATCGCCGTGCCGTAGAGCGCGCGGTTCAGGGGATAGACGAGCATGTTCGTAAGACTTCCCTCATAGCGCGGCCGCAGAAAGAGCGGCGCCACATAGTCAGCCCGCGATTCCATAATGGGACCCAGCAGCCACGGGATCCAGTCGGGCGTCACCGACCGCACGCCCGGGTCGATCACCGCACAGGCGGCTGCCTTCGCCTCCTTCGTCGCCGAGAGAAAGGAATGAAACGCCTCCTCCCGCCCGCTGGACCAAGCGGCCGAAAGGCGGGGCAACGACTCCATGCCGCCCCCGCCGGTTGGCGTCCGGCTCAAGAGCGCGATCGGAAAACGCTCCTCCACGGCCACTTTCATCAGCTCCGGCGTCCCGTCTTGTGATCCGGCATCCTGATTCACGAGCAGGACACTGGCAGAGGGAAACGCCTGGCGCAGGCCTGCCGTCACGGCCTGGATGACGGGCTTTACCGTTTCCGCATTATTGAAGCTCGGCAGGCCGACGAGAATATCGGCCCGCCCCACCTGCGGCAGCTGGGCTTGTATCTGCGCCCAGGAGGGGTCCACGCGGTCCTGCGCCGTCATCCAAGATGTCCCGTGTACAGATTCAACAGGGTTAAGTAATCAATCAGGTGCCGCGTGATCATGAAATTTCTCCGGACATGCTCGCGGCCGGCTCCGCCCATCCGCTGGATCAATCCGGGGTTGTTCAAGAGATGGCGCACGCGGAAGGCCATGCCTTCTTCGGAACGGACGAGAAACCCCGTGACGCCGTCGATGATCTGTGCGCAGATTCCTCCGGCGTCACTGGCGACCACGGGCTTGCCTTTCCACATCGCCTCGGAGACGGTGATGCCGAACCCCTCTTTGAGCGGTTTATGGACGAAGACCGTGGCCGCCCGCTGCAGCGCATTGATTTCGAGATCGGCTTCGGGAGGCAGTTGCAGCACGTGCACGTCCGGATCCTTGGCACACGCTTCTTTTATCGCCGCAAACATGGACTCGCCCTCCGGGTTGTGCGCAACTCCTCCGCCGGCCAACACCAACCGGCAGTCGTGGTGGTCCTTGACGAGACGATAGGCCCTGAGCGTGCCGAGTTGATCCTTGATCCGCTCGAACGGCGCAATTTGCAGCAGGATGGGCTTGTCGCGGGGAATCTCCAGGCGCTCCATGATCTGGCTGACCTCCGACCGAGGCATCTCGCGGTTCTTCAGACTCAACGGATCGATCGAGGGATAGATGAGAAATTTCGGCAGCGGCAGTCGCTGCGAGAACCCGTTCAGCGAAAAGATGGCCGCGTCATAACGGACGACGAACCGGCGGATGAAGCTCCAGGCCCGCCGCTGCGGCTCGGACAGATCGAGATGACAGCGCCAGATCCACTTTCCCTCTTTGCGCTGCTCGACGAGAGCCGCCGGCTGCGGATCATGAATCATCACGACGTCGCCCTCGAGGCTCAGGCTTTCCGCATTGCGGCGGTTCGTCTCGAGGTAGGCGTGCTGCATGGACTCTGAAAGCTCCTGCTCCTCGCCTTGCAACGCGCCGGCAAGACGTCGAGTGACGCCGAGGAATTCCTGGTCCGCCGCGAGGACCTCCCACCGCGCCACGAGTCCGAGACCGTTGAGGATCGGGATCAACCGGCGCAGCATTTCCGCCGCCCCCGCCCCATACCGTGCGGCGCTGACGTGCACGAATTGCCGTCCCCGGACCGACTCGCTCAGGCGGTAGAGAAAATCCACCGTTCCTTTCGGTGCGACGTCGCGGTATTCGTCGATGCCCTGTGCCATCCGTGCTCCGGCAGCCCGTTAAATCAGCGTCTCTTCGATGCCGTACGTGCCCTCTCCCGCGCTCTGCCGGTCCAGCAGAAACCAATAGTAGCCGTAGGGCGCCAGGCTCAGCATGTACGGTTGGGGGCCCACTTGAGGGAATCGCGAATCGCCGAACAATTCGATCGGGATCGCCCCGCTGTAGGGCGCGAGATCCAACTCCACCGCCTGGGCCGATCCCGCGAGATTGTGCACCAGCAACACGGTCGTCTCGCCGTACCTGCGGAGATAAGCCAGCACCTTCTCGTTGCGCGGACGGAGGAATTGGATCGTCCCACGGCCGAACGCCTGGTACCGCTTGCGGACGGCAATCAACCGGCGCATCCAGTGAAGCAGCGAATGCGGGGTCTGCTGCTGCGCTTCGACGGAGACGGCCTGATATCCAAAGACCGAATCCCCGATGACAGGGAGGTAGAGCGAAGCGCTGTCGGACTTGGAGAATCCGCCGTTGCGGTCCGCGGTCCACTGCATCGGCGTGCGGACGCCGTTGCGGTCTCCCAAATGAATGTTGTCGCCCATGCCGATCTCGTCTCCGTAATAGACGATGGGACTCCCAGGCAGCGTGAACACCAGGCTGTTGAGCAGCTCGATTTTGCGCCTGTCGTTATCCAGCAGCGGCGCCAGGCGACGCGCGATGCCGATATTGCGCCGCATGAGAGGGTCACGGCCGTAGGCGTAATACATGTAGTCGCGCTCTTCCCCCGAGCACATTTCCAGCGTGAGTTCATCGTGGTTGCGCAGAAACAGGCACCATTGGCAATTGTCGGGAATCGACGGCGTGTGGGTGAACATGTCGAGAATCGGCCGCCAATCCTCGCTGCGAAGCGCCATGAACAGGCGCGGCATCAGTGGAAAATGAAAGGCCATGTGGCATTCGTCGCCGTCTCCGAAATACGGCCGTACGTCGGCAGGCCACTGATTTGCCTCCGCCAAGATAATCCGACCCTGGTAGCTCTCGTCGATGCGCTTTCGGACGTCCCTCAAATACGCATGAGTCTCCGGAAGATTCTCGCAGATCGTCCCCTCCCGTTCAAACAAGTACGGGACGGCATCGCAGCGAAATCCGTCGAGGCCTTGCTCGAGCCAGAACGCGAGGATATCGAGCATCGCCCCGCGGAGCTCAGGGTTGTCATAGTTCAAATCTGGCTGATGGCTGAAGAACCGGTGCCAGTAATACGCTTGCGCGACGGGATCCCATGTCCAATTGGATTTTTCCGTATCGATAAAGATGATGCGGGCCTTTTCGTACTTCTTGTCCGTGTCGCTCCATACGTAATAGCCGCGCTTGGCAGAGGTCGGAGAACTACGCGATTCTAAAAACCACGCGTGCTGGTCGGACGTATGGTTCAGCACCAGATCGGCGATCACGCGCATGCCGCGGCGATGGGCTTCGTCCAAGAAGCGGCGCACGTCGGCCAGCGTGCCGTAATCCCGGAAGACGCCCCTGTACTCCGCCACGTCGTAGCCGTCGTCTCGCAGCGGGGAGGGAAAGAACGGACGGAGCCAGATGCAATCGACGCCCAGCCATTGCAGATAGTCCAGTTTTTGCGTCAGGCCGGGGAAATCTCCGACTCCGTCGTCGTTGCCGTCGAAAAAGGCTTTCACATGGAGCTCGTAGAACACGGCGTCCTTGTACCAGAGCGGGTCCATCATCAGCCAAGGCTCCTATTCGGGCCGGAACCAGGTTGTTTGGCAATAAACTCGTCACACACGCCGATGAGAGCGGACCGCAAGCGCTCGAGGCTCCCCAAATAGGGATTAATCGAACGGAGCCTGTCAGCTAGATCCGGCATGCCCAAAGTGTGGAGGGCCCAGGCCGAAAAGTCGTTTTCGGAGCTGCCGAGCCGATGGCGTGCCTCAAACACATGGTAATAGATGGCGCTCACTTCGACTTCGCCTAGGGCATGGCGGAAGGCTCTGAGGCTCGAGACCTCCAAGCCGGTCGGCACCTTCAAAATCCTCGACTGATTGAAATGAAACGGCGACCCATACATCACTCGCGGCACGAGCGGCATTCGGGACAGATGATCATCGATAATCGAAAGGAGCTCGTCACGAAGCGTCTCGAGGTTGGCAAATGCGAATGGGTCGACCACGGCCAACTGTTCTCCGAGCACAATGTCCCGCACCTCCATCGCAACCCATTGGGCAAAATCGTTGGGATAGACGCGCTCCACATAACTGTGCCTAAGGAAATAACTGTGCGTATGAAAATAAATCGAGTCGAGAGGAACTTCCTCGATCAGCTCCACCAGACGCCGTTCGTCCTCGGCGGTTTTGCCTAGAATCTCGTGGAGTTCGCTGCACCCAGTGAATCGAAACAGCCCCTGCGTGGTTTCCATCGGCTACCCTTCGCGTCCATCGTCGGCCGGCCGTGTCACGCTGCCGGGACGGTCAATCCCTGTTAGGTGCGCACGAAGGATTCTAGAGGAGAACTAGGGGTATCTCTAGGGAGGCCAACCCTGTTCGCAAGCCATTGTCAAAGCAGGCGTGTTGGCGGTCACGACAGCGGCCTTCGAAGGAAGAACGGTCGCCGTCACGCGGCCATCAGCGGCAGTCCGCAGCGTCAGACTCCGAGATGCCCCGTAAACGTGCGGCTCAATCAGGCAGCCATGGCCGCCCGACCAAGCGGGACAGCGCGGTCACTGCTGGCGGTTTCCGACCGGCCGCACATACAGCTTGTCGTCACCCCACGTTTTCTTGATCTCGGAGGCTCGTATGGCTTCTTCGTGGCTCAGCGCTGGCGTGCAATACTCGTCGCCACGACAGACGGTGTAGGGATGTGCGGTACAGCTGGCTGTCGACAGCAGCACGAGAACGAATAAGACTCTCATGGTGCGCCCCCTTTCTGATGGCTCAACTGACGCCATTGCTGGAGCGTACACTCGTCCGTCGTGGGTTGCTATCCTTCTTAGGAATTGCGGGCTGCCACGTAGTTTGACGCCTACATGCAAGATCGTTTTCCGGCCCGCACTGCGACGTCACGAATACTATGCGATAGCCGTCTCGGTCTTTTGAGGCTCAAGACGTGCAGCTTCCAGGCTTTTCCGGCGATTGCTGGCGATAGTCTTGTCGACAATCGCGCCACAATTGATACATTTCCAGGCATAAAAAATTAAGAAGAAGTCCGAGAACCGCTCCAGCATCATCAGGCCCTTGCATTTTGGACAATCCATCTTTCCTCCAATGGTCCGGTGAAATGCTGGGACTGGCGGTGAGCAATTTCCGGTCCTTCGGCAGACCTCGTAATTACATAGGGTTACGCGGAGCAGAGGCCTGTGGACATTACGTATACGTACAACACCGTACAATCATGTACAGCGCCACGACCGGGCACGACGTCATGCATCCGCCTGTGCGTCGAGATCAGTGCTGGGGACAGGGCATCGTACGTGCCTCGAGCGATTCGTTCGTGACGGTCAAGATGGCGTTATAGAGTTCCGTGATCACGGCTTCCTTTGCGAGCAACATGCTCGCACCGGCCTTCTTCATCGCCTCCTGATTGATAAATTCTGCATTCACAGAGAGGCCGATGACGGCGACCTCGGGATGCTCGCTTTTGATTTTCGCGGTCGCTTCGATGCCGTTGAGTTTCGGCATATTGATATCCATCAGCACGACGGCCGGCCGCCTCTTCTCTACTAACTTCAATGCCTCGTCGCCATTGCTGGCTTCTCCGACAATATCGATATTCGGATAGCCTTCCATGACTGACCTGAGCCCTTGACGAACCATGGCATGGTCATCCACCAGCAATACGGGGATGCTGGCTCGCTTTTCACCTTGTTGACCTGCAGTCGACCGACGTTCGGCCATGCCGCCGCGCTCTCGCTTCTCCAGCCTCGCCGACAACAGCCGAAGCCGCTCGTCGGTCTCCTCTCTGTCTCGGAGCGCCTTCCCATGAACCGCCGAAACTCTCACGATCCCTCGCGCAAGAACTATTGCTGCCGCTGCCATCGCAAGGAACAAGACAAAGATGTCGCCAGGCACATGTTGCGTCACAAAGTCCGAAACCGTCCTGAGACTCAGATACGAAAGCCACAGCATGGAGAGTATTCCCAGTCCGGTCGCTGATAGCACGACGATCAGCAACGGAGAATTGATTCGATCGGCACTACCGCGCTGTGGTTGGTCGATAGACACGCTTCCTCCCTGACGACAAATTCTGATTACTATATAAGACGATGACTCTCCTCCCACTGGGATGAACGCTAGGTTGGCGGAAACACCCCACTCCATATGCCCCTCGCTCTTACGAGTGAGAGATTGCGGCCGGGAAAATGACGGGCAAGGGACTGACGCCTAGCGAGCGGCCTTGTCCCGCGAAGTCAATCTGTCCAGATCGGCATGAAGGAGGTCTGCAATGTGGTCGAAAGCCAGGTCGGGTTCGGGCGAGCTCTCGATAATCTGCCTGTCGTGCGCGTAATGGCCCTGCCTGACAAACACCGTGGTGACGAGGGGACAACATTTTTTCATTTCGCCGAGGACGTGGAGCTTGTCGTCGACCATGACGTAGTGTTCAGAGGGATAGCGTTGCTGCACATCATCCGTTTCGCGTTCCTTGTGAATGTAAATCAACACATTGCCTTCAACGGCTTCAAAAATTCCGGAGCGGTGGATCTTGATCGGCTGAAACACGACATCGCCATCGGACACAATCACGACCTGCCCCTTCCGCTTCAGCATCCGGATGACGTCCAATGCCCCCGGATACAGTCGGTCGGCAAACGGGTAGTCGACCAAAAAGTGGGACACCTCCAAGACGTGAGAGTCATGCGGATATGCCTCGCGGTAGCGTTGTAACGCTCCGAGATAATCGGCATAGCCCATCTCCTCGCGGAGCTTCTCGAAGCACTTCCAATAGGATTCGGCGTGGCTAGGGCCAAGCTGGCGTTCGAGATGCTGTCTTAAATCGCCCGTAATCCGGTCGTTGTCCAACAGCGTGTTGTCGACATCCAAGAGGAAGGTCATTCGCTGCATGGCACATTGCCTCTCTCAAACAGATGCTAGGACGGAAGCGGCAGCGGGCTCACTGGGGCCAACCCTGGAATCTCCTTGTTTGAAGCGCCGCCACAAAGGGGTACAGTGATCTCATGATAGAAACACGTGAGATCGCGCGCGTCCTGTCTGACATCGCGTTTTATCTCCGCCTTAAGGGAGGCAACCCCTATAAAGCCGTCGCATACGAACGCGCGGCACGTGCCCTCCTGCTTTCGTCTTATACGCCCCACCAATTCATGCAAGGCGACACGCTCACAAGCATCCCGGCCATCGGACCACGTACCGCCGCTGTCATCCGGGAATTGGTTTTGACCGGGACCTCCAGTCTCTACCAGCGGCTAAAGGGGCCGTTTCCACCCTCACTGGTGGAATTGGGCCGTGTCCCTGGATTGCGGCCGAAACAGATTCGTCGGCTCTGGGAGGAAGCAGGAATTCGATCGATCGCCGATCTCCAAGCGGCCTGCCGCACCAATCGACTCGTGTCCCTCAAAGGAATCGGGCCGAAGCTCCAGGCAAAGATTGAACGGGCACTCGGCGAATTTCGACGCGGGCAAGGCTACCGGTTATACGCGAGCGCCTTGGGAGAAGCCGTACTGCTCGAGAGAAGCCTGGCCGTCATCCCGGGGGTGACGAAGGTCACCGCTGCGGGCATGTTACGGCGGAAACTGGAAGTGATCAATGCTTTTGATTTCGTCGTGGCATGGTCTGGGGCGTCCGGGTTCCTTGCGCGACTCAGTGCGATTCCCAACGTCACGAGAGCGGCACAGCCCGATGCACGGCACCTTACCGCGCTATCCCCGACAGGGTTGCCGGTCACGATTACCCTGAGCCCGCCGGAGGATCATGATTTCCACCTGCTGCTCGCAACAGGATCGGAGGAGCATCTGGCTGAATTGCTCATCCGATTCGCGTCACGAGGTTGGCATTCCTGGCAGGAGATTCACCCCCACGTACGAGGATTCAGTGAGGAGGCGATCTATCGCGCAGCGGGACTTCCCTTCGTGCCTCCGGCGCTGCGGGAAGGTCGAGGCGAGTTGGAATTCGACGACGGCAATTTGCGAGGGTTGATTGAATCTGAACGCCTCCGCGGCTTTTTTCACGTCCATACCGACTACTCGGACGGATCGGGAACGATTGAGGAGATGGTGGCAGGCGCGCGGGACCGCGGCTATCGCTATCTGGGCATCTCCGATCATAGCCAGTCGGCCTTTTACGCCAACGGACTCAAAGAACCACGAATCCGTCAGCAATGGGCCGAAATCGAGGCCGTCCAGACCCGATATCCGGAAATCCACATCTTCAAGGGCATCGAGGCCGATATCCTGCCCGACGGAACCATGGACTATCCGGATGACTTGCTGAGCCAATTCGATTTCGTGATTGCTTCGGTCCACAGCCGTTTCAATCTGTCCCAGGAAGATCAGACTCGACGCGTCTGCCGCGCCTTGGCGAATCCATACGTGACCATGCTGGGACATCCCACGGGCCGTCTCCTCCTTTCCCGGCCGGGATATCGTCTGAACATGGCGCAGGTCCTGGAAACGGCGAGAACACATGGCAAGGTTATGGAAATCAATGGGAGTCGGCACCGCCTGGATCTCGACTGGCGTGACATTCGAGTGGGCAAAGCGCTAGGGCTGAAATTCAGCCTCAATCCCGACGCTCACGCAGTGGATGAACTAGACAACATCAGGCTGGCCGTGAATGTGGCTCAGAAAGGAGGCCTGGTGGAGGAAGACATCGTGAACACGAGCCCTTTGTCCGCAATGAAGGCCTTCTTGCGACACAAAAGCCTCCAGAGCAGCCAGCCAACAATGAAAGGCGAGCCATGAAGAGCAAGGCAAGCGCTCGCAACGAACTGATCCTGCATGGCGTGAAAATCACGCATCCCGACCGTCTCATGTTCGAAGAGGAAGGAATCACGAAAGGAGATGTGGCCGTGTACTACGCGACGGTCGCGCCCTTCCTCTTGCCGGAGATCAATGGCCGCCCCATTACAGTCGTGAGATGTCCGAGCGGCGTCAAGGCGCATTGCTTTTATCAGCGCAACGTGGGCTTCGGGCTGGGCGCCGATGTCCACCCCTTCTCATGGACCTACAAAGGCAGGAGCTACAAGTACATTTACGTGAATGACATGAAAGGGATCATGGAGATGATCCAGATGGGCGTCATCGAAATACACCCGTGGGGGGCGACGGTCGATGAGATCCACACACCCGACCGGATGATTTTCGACCTGGATCCGGATCCGATCGTGTCGTTCCAGGAAGTCAAGAGCACGGCGATGGATATCAGGCGACGGCTCGCACAGGCAGGCCTTGAAAGCTTCGTGAAATGCACAGGCGGCAAAGGCTTGCACATCGTCGTGCCGCTGGCCCCCGCGCACCGTTGGGAGGAAGTCAAAAGCTGGGCCTCCGCCTTTGCCCATGCCATGGTCGAAGAGGCACCGGACAAATACGTCGCGACCATCACGAAATCGAAACGCAAAGGGAAAATCCTCATCGACTATTTCCGCAACGATTATACGGCCACCGGTATCGCCGGCTACTCGTTGCGCGCACGGCGGGGAGCGCCCGTCGCCGTCCCGCTTGAATGGCGCGAACTGTCACGACTCCACCGTGCCGACCAGTTCGACATGAAGGCCGTCCTTGCAAGACTGCAGTCGAAAACGCTTCGAGAGGCGATGCCGAAACAGCGGTTGCCGAAGTCAGCGGCAGAAAGGATTCCCAAGCATGGCCGCAATAAAACATCTGCTCCCGATGGAAGCGTTGCTCGTCGGGCGATTGCCTGAGGGCAAAGAATGGCGGTACGAGCCGAAGTGGGACGGATTTCGCTGCCTCGCGTTCAAGCGCCAGCGCGGTGTGACGTTGCGGTCGAAATCCGGAAAATCGATGGAAAGATATTTCCCGGACATCGTCGGCGTTCTTCGGAAACTGCCGGCCAAGGAGTTCGTTCTCGATGGAGAATTATTGGTCAAAGGCGCCGGCGGGTACTCCTTTTCCGATCTTCAGATGCGGCTGCACCCGGCGGCAAGCCGCGTCAAAATGCTTGCAGAGAAGCAACCGGCGACCTTCGTGATCTTCGACATCCTCGAAACCGACAAAGGCGCGAATGTCTTGTCTGAGCCGTTTGCGAAGCGCCGTCAGGAACTGGAACATTTCTATAGCCGGTACTGCTCAAAGGAAACAGCCATCACGCTCTCGCCACAGACTGATTCCGTGGCGGAAGCCGTCAAATGGCTGGATTCGTCCGGGTGGTACATCGACGGCATCGTTGCCAAAAGCACCACAGCTGTTTATGCCCCTGGGGAACGGGTGATGCAGAAATATAAGCCTATTCGAACGGCAGATTGCGTGGTGGGAGGTTTTCGATATGCCAAGGATTCACGTGAGGTTGGCTCGCTGCTCCTCGGCCTGTATGACAAAGAGGGACGTCTCAATCACGTCGGCTTCACGTCGGGCATCGCCAAAGCCGACAAGCCGTCCCTGACAAAGACGCTTGAAACGCTCATTCATGAGCCGGGGTTCACCGGCACGGCACCAGGAGGACCCAGCCGTTGGTCGACGGAGCGGTCCACGCAATGGAAGCCGCTCTCACCGAAACTGGTCGTCGAAGTCAGTTTCGACCATGTCACCGACGATCGCTTTCGCCATGGCACAAGGTTACTCAGGTTTCGTCCCGACAAAACACCGAGGCAATGCACGATGGAACAACTGCAGCGATGATCCGGCGCTTCGCGACTTTGCGGCGTCGCGGCTGGTGTTGAGCTTCCCGCTGCTAGGACCCTTTCCTGCCGAACAACTTCTCTCCCGCAATCAATCCGAGAATCAGTGTAGCGACGAAAATCGCTAAAAAGATGAAGAACAGGATTTTTGCGATCTCCGCCGAATCGGTCGCGATGCCGCCGTAGCCCAGGGCCGCGGCAATCAGAGAGATGATGAAAAAAATCAAAGACCATCTCAACATATTCGTCTCCTTTCGCATCGAAGCGTTGCACAATCGCCAGGCATACAGTCTGCAATCCTGCAATCTCGAGGCCGGACCCTAAGCACTTGAGATTGCTGAACTCTTTCATCTACGCCATAAGACACTTTGTCTTTAAGAAGGATAGGGCGGGCTCTATACCTCTTGTGAGGAATTGAAGTTCCCCCATCGAGCGCCTAAGGTGCGTTCCTTATGATCAGCGTTCTAATCGTCGACGACCACCCGGTGATGCGGGAACTTCTCAGGCAAGTATTGGAAGCGTACTCCGACGTCTCCATTGCCGCCGAGGCGGTAAACGGTGAGGAAGCTGTACGGCAGGCCGCCAGATGGCAGCCCGCTGTCGCTATCGTCGACATCCACTTGCCCATGATGGACGGGATCGAAGCGACGAAACAGATCAAATTACGAAGCCCCGGTACTGTCGTCATTGGTTTGACCGCAGGGGAGCCGGATGAACGAGATATGGGCATGACCTCGGCAGGCGCAATCTCGGTGATTAACAAGGCAGATGTCGTATACAGCCTCTACCCTGCGATCATCGACGCAGTGAGAAATCTAAAAGCTGTGATTTGAGCCCCATCAACACCGCACCGTTCCAGTACAAGGGCGAATTCAAGAAGACTCCAGGGGTCACCTAAGACAACTCCTGGTTGCGTGCGGACTTGTCCGAAAGCCCGAGATTCGGCCCCGACGGCTTGTTTCGTGACCTGCGGTTCCAGGAGGGGCCACCCCCCCGAGAGACTTCCCCCTCACGGAACGTCGGCCGTGCGTCCCAGCCACGATCCTACCAAGCGATCAGGCGTCAGACAGGCTGCACCCTGCCAGACAATTTTTCCGTGCCGCCCAACCGCTGCCGAACGGACCTACCAGGGGTCCGAAAAGATTTCTCCAGGCCTGTGCAAGCTCCACGCGCTTAAAAATGGGCAACGGCTCGTAGAAAATTGGCTGCCTGTTGACGGTCTATGATTTGCACCACTTTTCCGAATGCCGATGAACCATTGGTACGCTCAAGCAAAACAGCTGTGGCCCGTCCTCAAGGCGGCGGCCGCCGACTGGAGCCGAGACCGTGCTCCGCGTCTTGGGGCGGCGCTCGCGTACTACACCATCTTTTCGATGGTTCCGCTGCTCATCGTCATCATCGGAGTCATCGGCCTTGTGTTCGGCCAGGAAGCGGCCCAGTCCGCGATCATGGGTCAAATCAGTAATATGATCGGACCGCAAAGCGCAGCCGCCATCAAAGATATGCTTCATCGGGCGGACCAGCCCTCGTCCGGCATCATCTCTACGATCATCGCAACCGTCACGCTTCTCTTGGGGGCGGCCGGGTTCTTCGGACAGCTGAAAGACGCTTTGAATACCGTCTGGGGCATCGAACCGAAAGGGGGCAGAGGCATCTGGGGTATTCTGAAAGACAACTTCCTGTCTTTTGCCACATTGCTCGGAACAGCGTTCCTTCTCTTGGTGTCTTTGGTCCTGAGCACGGCGCTCGCCGCGTTCGGCAAATGGTTCGGCAATCTGTTGCCGCTGCCCGAGGCGGTGCTCCAAATATTTAATGTGCTTCTGTCGTTCGCGGTCATTTCCGGACTCTTCGCGTTGATCTTCAAGGTCCTTCCTGATGCCCATATCGCCTGGCGTGATGTCTGGATCGGCGCAGTTCTCACGTCGGCGCTGTTCACGATGGGGAAATTCGCCATTGGTCTCTATTTGGGCAAAAGCAACGTCGCATCCAGTTACGGGGCCGCAGGCTCTCTCGTTCTGGTGTTGGTGTGGGTCTATTACTCCGTTCAAATCCTCCTGTACGGCGCCGAATTCACGCAAGTGCATGCCAATTGGATGGGGCAGCGGATTCAACCGACCAAAGAGGCGAAGACCGTCGATACGGACAAAGCCGCGCCGACACGCGAATCAGCGGTCGCGGGTAGAAGCGATGACATGAAATACGAACGGAAGACCGGGCGCCGGTCCCGATTGCGCCGACTTGCCTCAATTGCGGCCGTGGTCGTGGCTGTGCTGGTGACGGCCATTCTCGTTGCCTCCGCCCTTCTCGGTGAACCGGCGAAGCGGTACGCCGAGCGCTATGCGAACGAGAAACTGCCTCAGTTCGAGATTGCAATCGGCAAACTTCGATTACAGCCGTTCAGACTCGGAATCGGCTTGCAAGACGTCGTTGTGCGGCAACGGGAAAACCCCGATCCCCCGTTGGCCGAGATTCCAGAGGTCAACGCAAGGGTCGGGTTGATTCGCCTCTTTACAGGCAAGGTCGATGTCACTCTGCAGGTCCGGAACCCCCAGATCGCCGCAACCAGCCGGCAGGTTGATTCCGTCCTGCATACTCCGAAAGAAGAAAAGGCCAAAGAAGAGGCCCCCGCATGGCAGGACAGCCTGCGAAAAATGATGCCCGTTCGTGTCTCGCTCTCGCTGTCGAACGGCGACGTGCGCTATCAGACTGAACCCAGTGCGGAGCCGATTGAACTCCATCAAGTGGGGGTGACGGCGGAGAATGTCACGAACCAACCCGGCGAGAACGACGCCTATCCTTCCGATCTTCGCGTGAATGCTCGCCTGGCGGATGAGGGCGAGATTCTCATGGAGAGCCGGGCGGACTTTCTCGCGAAGCCCAGTCCGCGAATCGACGGTGAAATGAAGGTTCACCATCTCTCCCTGCCCACATTACGGCCGCTGACGAAACCATATAACGTTCAGCTCCGCCAGGGTGCGTTGGATATGACGGGTCATTTCACCTATGATGCTCCGAAAACCGTCGTCGAAATCAATGATCTTGTTGTCGACGGCGCGAACGTCGATTATGTCCATTCCGAAGAGACGAAAGATACAGTGGCGGATAAGGCGAAGAAGGGCGGCGAAAAGGCCACACACGTTCAGAAGGATCCGTCAGTGGTCGTGAAAGTCTCCCACGGACAAATCGTGCACAGCGATGTGGGATTCATCAATAAGACTGCCTCTCCTCATTATCGCGTCTTCATGTCCGACATGAGTCTCGACGTGAACAATTTCAGCAATCGACCGCAGGACGGCTTGGGCGCCGTCAAGCTCACCGGAAACTTCATGGGCAGCGGCCCTACCGTCGTGACGGGGTCGTTTCGACCGGAGAACCCCAATCCCGATTTCGACGTCCAAGTGCGCATCGTGAAGACGCAAGTCGCTGCGCTGAACAAGCTGCTGGAAGCCCATGGCCAGCTGGCCGCGAAACAAGGCACGTTTGCGTTCTTCAGCGACATGCGGGTGAAGCACAACCACATCGATGGATACGTGAAGCCGTTTTTGAAAGACGTCCAGGTCTACGACCCGGAGCAAGATGCGGACAAGAAGACCATGAAAAAGTTGTATGAGGCCGTCGTCAACGGGGTGCTTGACCTATTCAAAAGCGACCCGACCGGACAGGTCGCCACCAAGACCGACGTGTCGGGCCCCGTCGAGAATCCCAAAGCGGACACCTGGCAAGTGCTGGAGAAGCTCGTCCAAAACGCATTCTTCGAAGCGATTCTTCCCGGATTTGGAGACATCAAAAAGGTCTGAGCACTGAGCCCCTTCTTTCCCTTCAAGATCGGTCTCGTTGGTTTCTGGTATCTCTGGTACTTGATTGCCTTTTTCACCAACCTGTGCGACGGCTTTGCCGCCCTGGGAGTGTTGCCGAAAACGTGGACATTCGCCTCCGGCAATCTCAAGGCTGTCACCGACGCGACACAATCCATCTCTGCATCTCAATCCCTGCCTCGGGTATTGTTCGCCGGCGTCGTCTGTTGGCAGTTCCTGGCCGCGCTCTTGTTCGGATGGGCGACGGTCTCCTCCCTTTCGGCCGGGTTCTTGGACTGGAAAGCCACGAATGCCGCGTTCCTGGTGGGGTTAGGCCTGTGGGCGGGCTTTCTGCTCGCGGATGAGATGTTGAAGCAGTATGAGACTGAGCACTCTCACGTCTTGTTCTTCATGGCTCAACTCCTGACGCTTGTAGCGTTATATACGTTGCCAAGCTAGCGGAGACTGGGCGGAGAACGACGGCGGTCAAGAATTGAGCGAGGTCAGCCCGTGGGCCAGCGCAAACTTGATCAGTTCGGACGTCGTGTGTACTCCGAGCTTCCGTGTGATGTTGGCCTTATGGAATTCGACGGTCTTCAATGAAATATTGAGTTCCTGCGCGATGGCTTTTGCGGATCTGCCTTGCGACAGCAACACGAGAATTTCGCGTTGCCGGTTGGTCAGATCTCCCGAAAAGCCCTCCGGCCGCAACCACTCATGCTCCAACGCCTCGCGAATTTCCGGGGGGATCTTTTCCGATAGAAAACGCTTGTTGGCGACGACAGTCTCAATCGCCAGGCGCAGTTCCTGCGACGCCGACTGTTTCAAGACATAGCCGTTCGCTCCCGCCTTGAAGGCCTCACTGATGGAGATTGCTTCCGTCAGCATGGTCACGAGAATCACTTTGACCCGCGGAAGCTGCGCTTTCAACGCTTTAGTGGCCGCGAAGCCGCTGATTTTAGGCATGCGGGCATCCATAAGGATGACATCCGGATTGTATTCAATGGCGCGCCTGACAATCTCGTCAGCCTCTTGCACCTTGCCCACGATGGTGAAATGCGGTTCGAGCAGGGTGCTGATGCTTTCAAGAACGAGCGGATGGTCGTCGACCAGTAGTATCTTGATCGAGTGAGTATGCACGAGCGATCTCCCGCAACAAGACAGTGTACTCGTGACGCGGCATCTCTGCGAGCGGTCAAAAAAAGAGCCCGCCTCCCTTTCGAGAAGCGGGCTCCTTTTCTTGAATTCGGCAATGTCGCCACTGCCGTACTCTAAGATGTCTGCACAGTATCATGCGCTCACTCAAGCAGAGGCTAGGGGAACCTCCGGTAATCCGTCTGAAAAACACCAGCCATTCGTTCCAGCCGCAGCCACGAGGTCTACGGCTGCTCTACCACCATCGCGCGCAGCGACCTTCTTTGATCGCCTCACTACAGCAATCGAGCATGGTGAGAAGGCCAAGCTGAAACTCGAAGGCATCGCCCTTGACGAAGGCTCCGTCGAGCATGTCGATGGCATGGCGAAAAGCCGTCCGTTCGGAGACGGCGGCCGGCGCCCCGTCGATGCGGCCAACCGCAATCTGCCACGCTCTGTTCCACTCATTGCGATCCCAAATAACATCGCCCCGCCGCATGCCGCACACACCTCCTTCCCTGAGTCGTTTTGCAGGGAAAGTAGTAGCACGATGCTCAGCCGGCGTTGTTAAGCCGTCTTTTCACGAACGTAAAGTTGGAGGTGCGGGAACGTAAAGATTTCGCAGCCGGCAGAGGCGAGGGACAATCGGTCTCCCCCGGCGGCCGGGCAGCAGGTGAACTGCCGGGGATGCTCTCCCGGCGTGGAAGAGAGCTTGTTGGCCGCCGGATGCAACCCGTCATTTGACGGAAGCAGCTGGGACGTTTTGCTGGACACGTGTGAGATACGTGGACATAAAGTGCTCGGGCACGTCTTGAATACTCAAATTCTTCAAATTGTCCCAAAAAGAAAACACCGATGACAGTTCCGAGGGATGTTCCGCGAAGTAGCGGTATTTACCTCCTTCTTCCAGCACCACCTCCGGACCGAAGTGCACATAGGGGCCGTCATCCAGGACGGCAAACACCTCGAACGGGGGAAGCGACGGCACGGGATCCTTGGCATTAACAAAACGCAGCAACGGCAGCGTGCGATATTTGCGGACGCCATCACGGTTGGTGACTTTCGGTTGGCCGAACGTCATCGCCTGTCCAAGTTTGAATCCATCTTCCTTGAGCAGCATGAGGACGATCACCGCAGCGGCTCCTCCATAGCTGTGGCCAGTGACCCGCGTCTCATAATCTGTTTTGAGAAGCGGCTTGGCGAATTGATAGACCTGCACGGCCGCATCGGCAAATCCTTTGTGGAGCGGGATGCCGAGTCGAGAGTCAGCCACCTTATTGTAATCGACGTCCGATCGAATATTGACGAGGCTCGAGGTGCCCCGGACGACGACCCACTGCACACGCTTCGCCTGATTCACCTCGACATAGGCTTTCATGCCCGACGAGACAGGACCGCTGATGCTGACTTTGACGTCGCCGCCGCTCTGCCGCTGAATCGTGGCGTCCTGCTCGTAAGCGAGAGCGGCCCGCTGGGCATATTGAAAAGCCAACGGGAAATCGAGCGGTATTGGCGGCACGGACGGCGTCGTCTTCTTTCCGCAAGAAGAAAGGGCTCCGATCAGTACGAAGGCGCACACGAACCCCGTATATCGCAGGAAGGTCAATTTGAACGCCGTCATAGTTTGACTCCTTATTCGAGCGCGATCGGATGCGGGAGATTGTCATGGTCTCAAGCCTGTACCTACTAGGGAACACACTAGACCGCGTTGGGCAAGGGCCGCGTGGGTGGGCGAGATGTCGTGCGCAGTGAAGGGATCGTCGCGCAGTCTTCAAGAGAGGATAGCGGCGCGCTAACCCCCATTGTGACTGGCAGAATTGACAGGCGAAGTGGAAGCCTAAATTGTGGGATCATCTCCCATTCGGAGGTGACAGTATGAAAGCGACACAATTGCTCCATAATATGGGCCAGAGCCTCTGGCTCGATAACATTACCCGCGATCTGCTGACCAGCGGCACGCTCAAATCGTATATCGACGAGCTGTCGGTGACCGGCCTCACGTCGAATCCGACCATCTTCGACCATGCCATTAAGAACAGCGCCGCGTACGACGCCGCAATCAGCGAACAGGCCGGCAAGGGTAAAACAGGAGAGACGCTGTTCTACGAATTGGCATTGGACGACATCACGAGGGCGGCCGAGCTGTTCCAGCCCGTCTACGATCGAACAGATAGCGTCGATGGATGGGTCTCGTTGGAGGTCTCGCCCCTACTCGCCTACGACACCGCCAAGACACTTGCTGCAGCCAGGGATCTCCAGGGACGGGCGGGAAAGCCAAACCTCTTCATTAAGATCCCCGGAACGAAGGAGGGATTGCCTGCCATCGAGGAGGCGATTTTTGCCGGCATTCCGATCAATGTCACACTCCTCTTCTCCCGCGAGCAGTATTTGGCGGCGGCGGAGGCATTTCTACGGGGCATCGAGCGGCGCATCGAGAAGGGGCTCAACCCCAACGTCGCCTCCGTGGCGTCGCTCTTCATCAGCCGGTGGGATGCGGCGGTTGGAGGAAAGGTCCCGACCGCCTTGCAGAACCAACTTGGGATCGCGATGGCCAAGCGGACATACAAGGCATACAGGGATCTGCTGGGCTCGAGCCGGTGGCAGAGTGCCTTCAACAGCGGCGCGCGCCCGCAACGCCTCCTCTGGGCCAGTACGGGCACGAAAGATCCCAAGGCGTCCGATGTGCTGTACATCAAGGCTCTCGCCGCACCGTTTACAGTGAATACGATGCCGGAGGGCACCTTGAAGGCGCTCGCCGACCACGGCCAACTGGACACGATCCTGCCGGCCGACGGAGGCGATGCCGAATGGGTCCTCGCGGAATTCGCAAACATCGGCATCGACATCGATGCGCTGGCGGCTCAGCTTCAGAATGACGGCGCGAAATCGTTCGTCAAATCATGGGAAGAGCTGTTGTCGGTGATCTCGTCCAAAAGCACAGCGCTCAAGAAGGTCAGCTAGACACCCCGCGTGACGACAAAGGAGACACTATGCAAATCGGCATGATCGGTCTTGGGCGGATGGGCGCCAATATGGTGCGGCGGTTGGTGCGGGGAGGCCAGCAGTGCGTGGTGTACGACAGGTCTCCCAGCGTCGTCGAGGAGCTGGTGCGTGACAACGCCACCGGGGCATCCTCTCTTGCCGAGCTCGTGAAGAAGCTCGAGAAACCGCGGGCCGTCTGGCTGATGATTCCGGCAGCATACGTGGACCAGATGATCGCCGATCTGCTGCCCCATCTCGAGACGGACGACATTCTCATCGACGGCGGCAACTCCTATTACGTGGATGACATCCGGCGCGCCAAGGACCTGACGGCCAAGCGTCTCCATTATGTCGACGTTGGAACATCCGGCGGCGTGTGGGGGCTGGACCGCGGCTACTGCATGATGATCGGCGGTCCCGCGCCGGTGGTGCAGCGGCTCGATCCGATCTTTTCAACGCTGGCGCCGGGCCCGGGCGAGGTCGAGCGCACCCCCGGACGCGAGAAGCTCGGCGGTACTGCTGAGAAGGGCTATCTGCACTGCGGGCCGTCCGGCGCCGGCCATTTTGTGAAGATGGTCCACAACGGGATCGAGTACGGCCTGATGGCGGCCTATGCCGAAGGATTAGGCATCTTGCGCAACGCCAACGTCGGCAAGCGGCAGCATACCATCGACGCCGAAACAACGCCGCTGCGAGACCCCGAGCATTATCAGTACGACTTCAATCTACGGGACATCGCGGAGGTGTGGCGCCGCGGCAGCGTGATCGCCTCCTGGCTGCTGGATCTGACGGCGGCCGGCCTCGTGAAAGACCCCGATCTCTCCCAATTTTCCGGCCGTGTCTCGGACTCGGGCGAAGGCCGCTGGACCGTCAAAGCGGCAATCGACGAGGCCGTGCCGATTCCCGTGCTCTCCACTGCGCTATATCAGCGCTTCAGTTCGCGCGGTGAGGCGGAGTACGCGGACCGGGTCCTGTCGGCCATGCGCTTCGGCTTCGGCGGACAC
>JBKPSD010000005.1:0-11009 GCA_046734935.1 Nitrospirota bacterium | reverse complement strand
GTCTCTCATACGACATCGACAATGAAATGCAGCAGGCGCACGGGCTTTCTCCGGCCGCGCACGCGACCCTCCAGCTCGTGAAGAACGAGGTCGCTGAGCTCTCGGACCATCTGCGCGACCTGGCCCACCGGCTTCATCCATCGGTACTGGACGATCTGGGCATTATTAGCGCGCTGCGCGTGTGTGCGAACGAATTCGAGCAACGGGAACGGATTCCCGTCCGCCTGACCGTCGAAGAATCCGAGAGGCCGTTAGGCCGTCACCTCGCCGACTGCTTGTTTCGGGTGACACAGGAGGCGTTGCGGAACGTCGCCAAACATGCGGATGCCATGCACGTGTTTCTCGGGCTTTCCTACGAGGAGGACCATGTTCTCCTGCGCATTGAGGACGATGGACGCGGGTTCACTCCCCAAGACAGGGACGCCATGCAACGGGGCTTGGGCCTGGTGAGTATGGGCGAACGGGTGCGTCTGTTGGAGGGCACGCTGACGCTGGACAGCAACCCCGGCCAGGGCACTCGATTGTCGGTGTCCATTCCAGTCACGGGAATTTCGAATGAGCAAACCTCGCATCTTACTCGCTGACGATCACATGCTGATCCTCGACGGGCTGCGCAATCTGCTGGAGCGGCACTACGACCTCGTGGGCACCGTCCAGGACGGCCAGTCGGTCGTCAATGCCGCACTGCGATTGCAGCCGGATCTCGTCCTCATGGACGTGGCCATGCCCGTGCTTAATGGGCTGCAAGCCGGCCATCGACTCCGCGAGCAACTGCCGACCATCAAGTTGCTCTATGTCTCCATGTATGGAGATCCACCGTATGTGGAGGAGGCCCTGCGCATCGGCGCTTCGGGATATGTCTTGAAACGGTCCGGCTGGGAAGAGCTGTCGAGGGCCATTGAGGCGGTGTTGGCGGGCAAACAGTACGTCTCGCGGGAGCTTTCGGCAGCGCTGCCGCAGTCGTCGCTCCAACCGTCCACGTCCGAAGACAGTAGCACCCGCTCGCTGACGGAGCGACAGCGGCAAATCCTACGCCTCGTGGCGGCGGGCTACACCGCCAAAGAGATCGGCCGAATGCTGCACATTACGTCAAAGACGGTGGAGTTTCACAAGGGACGCATGATGCGGCAGCTGCAGCTTCAGTCAACCGTCGAGCTCGCGCGTTACGCGCTCATGCACGGTTTGAGCAATCCCTAGTCCGCCTGGAGCCGATTCACGCCGGTTGGCAGGGGTCTTCGCTCGAAATTTTCTGGTAGGGTTGCAGCTCAAGCTGAGTCACGGTGTGCTGCAAGCGGGCCCATTCTTCGGGTTCCAATTTCACAAATTCCATGCCGAACTGTTGCGCACGGCTCCATCGGACGACAGCCTCGTGAATCTTGAGAGGCGGCTCCTCTTCCGAGGTATGAATGCGCACTTCCAGCGACGTCCCCGGCCTCACCTCGGTCTGACTCTCCACGCGGCAGCCCCGCAGCGACAAGTTCGTGATATTGCCGTCTCCCCCGACGATGTTCAGCGACGTGAAGGAACTACGGAACCGCACCGGAAATCGTGGATTTTTGCGCTGCTCCATGCCAAGCCACCTCATTCATGAGTGAACGGCTGATCGTATTGTGCCAAGCCGCGGAGAATTCGCCACTGTTTTTGCAAATTCCGACCTACCCTTTGATGTTTCCAATCGGGCGCAGCTCCGCCACTTTCCGGGTGATGCCGGCACCCTCGACCGTCTCGACCACCTCGGAGATGTTTTTGTAGGCGAAGCCCGCTTCTTCGGCAAGTCCCGACATCGACACGGCCTTCACGAGTATGCCCCGCTGTCTCATCTGCTGTTGCAGCTGTTCGCCGCGCACCTGTTTCTTGGCCTGTGCTCGCGACATCGTCCGTCCGGACCCGTGCATCGTCGACCCAAAAGTCTCCGCCACGGCCCGATCGGTTCCAACCAATAGATATGAGCCGGTCTCCATCGAACCGCCACAGATCACCGGCTGCCCGGTCTCCCGAAACTGCGACGACAAGGCTCCGCTGCCCGGCCCGAACGCGCGGGTCGCGCCCTTTCGATGAACGAGCATTTCCCCTTCAGGATACCGTTCCACTTTCGCAATATTGTGCGCGACGTCGTAGATGAGCTCCATGCCCAGCTCCTCGGCCGACCGGCCGAACACCGCGGTGAAGGCTTCGCGAACATGATGCGTAATGACTTGGCGGTTCGCGAAGGCCATATTTGCTGCGCAATTCATGGCGGCGAAATAGTCCTGGCCTTCCGGCGATCTGAACGGCGCGCAGGCTAACTGCTGGTCCTTCACGGAAATCCCGTACCGGCGCATGGCCTTCGCAAAGACCTTGAGATAATCGCTCGCCACCTGATGACCGAAGCCGCGCGAGCCGCAATGAATCATGACGACGATCTGATCATGGCCGGTAATCCCCAGTGCCGCGGCAGCCACGGGATCGAAGATGCGGTCGTTCGACACCACTTGCACTTCAAGGTAATGGTTGCCGGATCCCAGGGTGCCGAGCTGGTTGATGCCCCGCCCCACTGCCTGATCGGAGACGACACTGGGGTCGGCCGCTTCGATGCAGCCGCCTTCTTCGATCCCGTCGAGGTCCCGATGCGAGCCATAGCCCTGCTCCACGCACCACCGCGCGCCCTTCACCATGACGGCCTCGAGATCGCCGCGTTTCAGCTTGACCGACCCCCCGGCTCCGACGCCGGCCGGCACACGACGGAACAATTCAGTCATGAGGCGTTCCAGCTTGGGCTGAACGTCGCTCAACGTCAGGTCAGTGCGCACGAGCCGCATGCCGCAATTTACGTCATAGCCGACGCCGCCCGGAGAAATGACGCCGTCCCGTACGTCGAACGCCGCCACGCCGCCGATCGGAAATCCGTACCCCCAGTGGCCGTCGGGCATGCACAGGGCGTAACGTTGGATCCCCTGCAAGCACGCGACGTTGGTCACCTGGTCAAAGACGCCCTCATCCATCATTTGTAGGATCGCCTGCGAAGCATAAATCCTGGCAGGCACCAGCATGCCGTCTTTCTCCGTGGTCGGGATTTCCCAGACCACGTCGCTGATCCGATTCACCCTCATGGCGGTGTTCAATCGCATTCGTGACCCGAAAGATCTGTAGGATGGTCAAAACCGTTGTCTTTCACGCCCGCCCAGCCACCGATTGCTCCGCAATCGTTTACCCATTCCACCCGCCCACCCACCGATTGCTTCGCAATCGTTTTCCCGGGACGCGCTGGGCCCGTTTTTTCTCCGCCGACCCTGCTAGACATCTACCACCACTCTGGCCTTCCACACCGGGCCTTCCTGCCAGATCTTGTACAAATGCCTGGTAATGCCTTTCACGTCATTGCGGAGAGCTTGGGCGGCCGGATCCACGGGCGCGCCGATCAACATCGCTTCCAGCGTCCAACGATCGTGTGCGTAACTCAGCGTCAGCCGGACCTCGCTGAACACGACGCCAGCAGCATCTTTCCAATACACGATTTCCGAGAGCCACTCAATGAGGAGATCTTCCAGGACCGCTTCGGTCTTGACACTCCGCCGGCTCCACCCGGCTCCTACGGTTAGAGGATCGGCCATGGTTTCGAGCAGCGCTCGAGTAGCGCCCTCAAATAGCGCTTCGATCGAATCGCCTTCGGCTTCGAAGGCAATGTCGGCCAGCGCGATGTCTTCAAGAAACCGGAAGGAACTGGACATGGCGAGATCTAGTACCTGAGCGATGCCGGAACGTGGCTGGGGGAAAGACGCGTCTCGGGATATCGATTGTAAAGCAACGGCTTTCTAGTCGAGCTCGAACGTCTTGGGGAAATTGGTGAGGTTCCGGCAGCCGTCCGCAGTCACGAGGACCATGTCTTCGATCCGGACGGCGCCCAACCCGGGATAATAGAGGCCGGGTTCGACCGTCACCACATGTCCTTCGAGCAGCAACGACCCGGTCCGGCTGATTCGCGGGGCCTCATGGATATCGAGCCCGACGCCATGGCCGGTGCCGTGAAAATAGCCCTGCATGCGTCCATTGACCAAGCCGGTTTTGTAGCCGGCTTTTTCGAACCGGTCGCATATTCCGCGATGGATCTTCATGCCGTCGGCGCCGTCTTTGATTTTCGTGATCGCTTCTTCTTGAGCGTCCTGGACGGTCTGATAGAGTTTCTTCAGCTCGGAGCTCGGCGTGCCCTTGATCACGGTCCGCGACATGTCGGCAAAGTACCGGGAGGACGCCGACCTTGGGAAGACGTCGAAGATGATGCTGCGCTGCGCCGGCAAAGGACCGCTTCCCTCGTTATGGGGATCACAGGCCTGTTCGCCGCCGGCCACGATCGTGTGTTGGGCCACACAGTCGCGCTCCATCAGCTTCACATTGATGAGCTTCTTGATACCTTCCGAAGTCACTAGCTCGCCGTTCAGCCACAATTGCCCGTGCTTGATCGTGGCGCGCCGCAGCAAGTCGTGCGCCGCGGAGACGGCGTCCTCGGTTGCGCGCTGCGCCTCTTCGATGTGACGCACCTCTTCCACGGTTTTGATGACCCGGTGTTCGTAGAAGGGATCCGGTTTTGCATGCACCTGGTAGCCGAGTTCCTGCAACCGCGCAGCGTGGCTGTACGGAAAATTGGCGGGTACCAGGACCTGCTTGATCTTGGCATCGCGCAAGACCACGTGGACGATGTCCACGCTGCCAGGCGCGGCCACCCCGTGGTCTCTGGCGCGGCGCTCGATCTCGGAGTAGGACAGCACGCGGTCGACCGATGCCTGGCTCTTCGCCCGGTCCATTTCGAGATCGTTCATGATCATCAGGCGCTCGCCTTTGATCTCCATATAGATGAAAGGGTCGGGAGCGATGAATTTGGTCGCGTGATACAGGTTTGAATCGAGCTCGCTGGCTGCGATGAAAACCGTGGCTTTATGGGATTGTGACGGCGATCGGGACATGACCTAGAGCTGATTTTTTTAGGTTGTCGCGGAATGTAGCATGGGGTCCCGGGAGGGTCAAGGAACAGACGGAGTCGGCTCCGATGGAGTGATGACGTCTTTTGATACTGTTTTGTTTTCGTCCGGCGTGACGAGATCAATGGGCAGCATCACGGTGTTCTTCAACAAATCTAGCGCCAAGTGCGCGAGGCCGGTGACGCCGGTGGCAAAGGACTTCATCGGCATATATATGACTTCCGGGTCTTCAATCGACCCTTTGACCGAAAACATGGCTGTGGCCACCCCTTTCCGTTCACCGGCGAACAGCCGGCCGAACAACGGAATCGTCTTGAGGAACTGCGAATACGACCCGAAGGGGCTGACGGCCCAGACCATGTCCACCTGATCGGTCGGTAGATCATAATTGCCGGCCGCCGTGATCTTCACGATGGGACTGTCGATGATGAGATTTTCCGTCTCGAAGAGGCCGTTGCGCATTGTGAGCGTCGCCGTGATCTTGTTATAGGGCAGCCCTTCCTTCTCCAAATCAACCTTGCCTTGCAGGACGGCCGGCAGATTCAAGATACTGACGATTTTCCAGATTGCCCGTTCTTCGGACTTGAAGATCCGGCCGTTCTCGAGCAGCAGATCGGCTTTGCCGTTGAGCGTCGGATAGATGCCGTGCGGGTTACGGCCGTGGCCGCGTATGGTGCCGGTCACACGCGCTTCTCCGGTGACCCCGCCCTCTTTGGAGCCTGCCAAGCGGTAAACATCCTCCACGAGCAGACCAGTGGCCCGCAACGAGATTTCGGCATCCGCCGGTTCGCCCCGCGGCAACTGGACCACGACCCGTCCGGCGATGTCGCCGTTGGTGGATTGTCCTGACAACCGGTCCAGATCGAGGACGCCGTCCTGAATCGTGAGCCGTCCGGACAAGGCGCCGAACTTCAAATGCTTGTAGTGTCCGCGGGCAATGGATGCGGTCGCGCTGACCCGGCTCGTCGCGGCCAGCCATTCGAGGAGGTCGCGGATGGGCGCGCGCTGGCCTTTGGGAATCAACAGATCGATGTCCATTTGATTCGATTCCATTTTTGCCGCGATGACAGGCTTGGTCGCCCAATTGCGCATGGTCCCTTCGAGTGTGAGATCACTGTCCATGAGACGGAATGAGAGACGCTTCAATTCCGCGGTATCCCGCGCCAACAGCAGCCGTACATACAAGTCCTGAATCGGCCCGTCCGCGCCCTTCACCGTCATCAAGCCGTTGCTGAGCGCAAGCCATCCGGTCGTTTTCCAGGTCCGCCAATCGCGATCTTTGCCCTTGAGGTCGAGCGACAGTTCGAGATTGCCGGCTTCGAACCCGCCTTTGGCGATCCACTCCGGCAGCGAGGAGAGAGAGACGGTGCCGGTCGCCAGCGCAGCGTCGATCATGAATTTTTCGCCAAGTTGGATTTTTCCCTTGACCGGCAGCCGCAGCGGCGGCGACGCGATTTCGACCCGGCTGAGCGCTACCCCCTTCGGTTTGAGAACGTCTCCCTCGAACGTGATCGTGACCGGCGCGCCGGGCGGTTTTTCCAGAACCGACGGCACCGTCACTCTCGATTCCGTCAATCCAACCTCGCCGCGCAAATGCGGCGAGTTGGTCGGGCCCGTGATGACGACCAGGGCGCTGGCCAGCCCTTCGATGACGCCCTGCGGCAGAGGCTTGGACGGCAACAGTTGCACCATATGCGTGGCGTCGCCGCTGACGCGCACGGCAAAGTCCCGGAACAAGCTTCCCGTGCCCCCCGTGATGCCGCCCTGCACCTGCACGGTCAAATCTCCGAGATGTGCGGTCACCTGGTCGAACTGTGTCTCTCCCTCCGCCAGTACAAAGCGGCCTTGCAGCGCGGTTAGTGGTTCGGGCAAATAGGGGCTCGTCAGGTTGACGTGCTGTGCCTTGATTTCCCCGCCGGCGAAGGTGACGGCGGTCGGCGGGCCGACGAGGCGAAACACCGGCATGGCCATTCCCTCCACATCCCGCGACGACGACAGCACTTTCGACAACAACTCGGACTTGACGGTGGTGGACAGAAACTGTAACAAGTCTGCCGCGGCCATCGTGCCGCCGATTTCCATCTCCACCCATGGTCCCTGCTCAAGGAACGAGAGCTGCCCCTTGCTGTCGGCCATGTGGATTGCCCCATACATACCGCTCAGTTTCGAAACGCGAATCCTTCCCGCCTCAACGGTTACATGGGCGTCCAGATCCTTGGCCGGAACGCGGTTTTGGCCGAGCAGGGCCTCGCCTTTTTGCAGGTGGAATTCACCGGTGACCGCGAGTTGGGGACCATTGACATACGAACCCGTCACGGTGGCGGAAATCACTTCGACGACTCCCTTGATCTGGCGGTCGTCCATGACGGCGGGCAGTTGAGGATGGATCCAGGCCGGCGGAATCTTCGAGAGCAATTCGCCGATCTGGATGGGAGAGGACGAAAACGTCACGGCGAAGGTCGGCTGAGGCGCAAGCAAACCCGAAAGGCTGGCCTTGCCGGTCACCGAGAGCTGTTCCATGTTGCCGGTCAAGTCCGAAAGCACAACATCGTATCCAGCGACGCCGGGGAAGATCTTGATCGCGCTGTGGGCGTTCACCCGTCCTTTCAGCAGCTCCGGGACCGGACGAGGACCAAAAAAATCCGCCGCATCGCGAAGACTCAAATTCGCCGTCTCGACCAGCCCGTCGAACTGGATCGGAAACGAAAGCCGTTTCGTCTCATCCATGCTCAGCGTCTGCTGCTCGGCTTTTCGAAAGGTGCCCGAGAGCGACATGGCCGAGAGCCCCTGGGCATTTTGATGAGACATGGACACATGCAGATCGGCTTGTCCCCGTTCCAGAAAGATCTCCAACGCCGCTTCGACGGACTGTAATTTCAGCGTCCTGGGACCGTCCGGCCTCGCCTCGTCGATGACGATGACGGTACCGTTGACCAGGGTGGCCTCTCGGATGCGGAAGACGCGGGTCAACATCTGCAGCGCCTCTTCGTCGCTCGAGGGAATGGGTTGCTCCCGGTCGCGGACGTTCCAATGGCCGGATGCGTCGCGGCGCAGCGTCAACGTCGGCTCTTCGATCAGCAGCCGTTTACCCACCACTTGCTTGCGGAGGAGCGGGACGAGCCGCAGAACGAGGTCCAATTTTTTGGCGGACAGCAGCACTCCTTCCTGATCGCGGTCGTGAATGACAATTTGCGTCATCTCGAGGCGGATTTTGGGAAACAGGACGAGCTTGACGCGATGGACGTCGATTTTTCGGCCGAGGTTCTGTTCGAGTTGATGGAGGAAGAAGTCTTTCAGGTAGTCTTCACCGGTCAGATAGGGCGAAAACCACAAAAAAACCACGCCGCCGATCACGAGACAGGCAATGAGGGCGACGACCACACGCGTTGGGGACACTCAACATCTCCACTGTAAGCCGCGGCAAGGCAGAAGCTGCTGAAACCATTCGGACCGCGTCGAAACGACCATCCGACGAAGAGTCGTCCACGACGGGCGTGACATCGGCAAGCAGCATTTCACGGGCCCAGAAGCTCATCTTACCGAATCATTCCCCCGAAAGCTAGCAAGCCCGCGAACCAACAGGGGATTTTCAACTTTCAGCTTTCGGTTTCTCCTGGTGGAGAGGCAGGAGACTCGCTATAATCGGCGCGGCAATTCGCTCGCTGTGCTTCGCTCACGTCGTGACTAATTCGACGCGCATCTCTCCGCTCGCCTGGTTGATCCTTGCCTTGCTGTTCGGCACCAGCGTCGTCACGTATATGGATCGCGTCAATATCTCCGTGACGGCGCGTCAGATGATGCCCGCCTTCGGCTTGACGCCGGAGGAGATGGGCTTGGTCTTCTCCGCCTTTGTCGTCGGCTACGCATTGTTTCAAGTACCAGGTGGATGGCTTGCAGACCGGTGGGGCCCCAGACTCGTACTGACGGGAGCGCTCGCGTGGTGGTCCGTCTGCACGGCACTGACGGCGTTGGCCGCCGCCTCGCCGCTGGCCGACGTTCTGGGCATCGTGGGGGCGCTTGCCGTCGTGCGGTTTGCGTTGGGGCTCGGCGAAGCCGTGGCCCTGCCCTCGTTTAACCGCGCGGTCACGAATTGGATGCCGCCGGATGCGCGCGGGCTGGGCATCGGTATCGCCATCGGCGGCATCGGATTCGGATCGGCCATCACACCTCCACTCGCCGCCTGGATCATGGTGAACTGGCGATGGCAAACGGTGTTCTATCTCTCGGCGGGTCTCGGAGTTGTGATGGGCGTTCTCTGGTGGACATTGGCTCGGGATCGGCCGGAAGAGCATTTCTGGGGACAGCGGTCTGCGCTACCGGCGGATACTCAGCGGTCGGACCCTGAGACCGGCTTTTTCCGAAGATCGATATTCGAGCACTCGACCATGTGGTGGCTGGTCTTGAGCTACAGTTGCCTCGGTTACGTCGCCTACGTGTATCTTTCGTGGTTTTATTTGTATCTCGTCAACGTCAGAGGGTTTGACAGTCTTCGCGGCGGACTCTATGCGTCGTTGCCCTTCTGGGCAATTCTCGTCGGCTGCCCATTCGGCGGTTGGGCCACGGACCGGCTGGCCGCATCGTACGGTATCACTCGAGGGCGAATGGCCGCGGGCCTGTCGGGCATGGCTTGCGCGGGCAGCGCAATCGTGGTCGGTGCGTTCGCTGATTCCGCCACTCTGGCCATTGCGAGTCTTTCGCTCGGAGCAGGCTGCCTGTATTTTGCAGTGGGAGCCTATTGGGCATCGACGAGCGACCTCTCGAAGACTCACGCCGGCGCCTTGTCCGGGTTGATGAATACCGGCGCCAATATCGGCGGAGCGCTTTCACCCACTCTCACACCGTGGCTGGCAGCGCAATGGGGCTGGCCGATGGCGCTTGCCGCAGCGGGAGCGGTGGCCATGGTGGGCGCCGTCATGTGGTTAAAGATTGATGTTGCGGAGAAGCCCGACGCCTGACGGCTGCCATTGCCACCTGGCTTACGGCCTTGATAGAGTCGTCCGTTATGACGATGGAATTCAAGAAAATCGATCCGCGCGTCACGATCTCAACCAAGTTCGGCGAGATCAAGGTTCGCTTCTATCCAGAGGATGCCCCCCGGCATATTGAAAACTTCATCAACCTGATCAAGATGCAATTCTACGACGGCACGACTTTTCACCGGATCGTGCCGGGGTTCGTCATACAAGGCGGCGATCCACTGAGCAAAGAACCGGACCGGCTCCGACACGGTTCAGGCGGTCCCGGCTATTGGCTAAATCCTGAGCTCAGCGATCGCCCGCACAAGCGCGGAGCCATCTCGATGGCGAAGACGCCGCGGGACGGTTCCAGCACGCGCGACTTCAACGACAACGGCTCCCAATTTTTCATTTGCCTCGCGGACAACAGCGGGCTCGATCGGAGGTACAGTATCTTCGGTGAGGTGATCCGCGGGATGGACGTCGTGGACAAGATCGCCGCAGTGCCGCGGGACGAGTACAACAATCCGCTCGAGCCGATCACAATGACGGTGACGGTGAAAGAATAGACTGGCGTTGAGGCGTCTTCAGGCCCGAGTGAAACCGCTCGCCGCCGCCAGCACACATCAGCCTTCGAAGAAAAAGCCGGCTGCGCGAGTTGTCGATGATTCTCACAGCCAGCGAATGGCGGAAGTATCCGGAGGACTTTGCTTTGTCTTCCCGCGTAATCTGTGGCCGGCTTCAGCAGTAATTTTCTTTTTCCAATTTGACACAGGCTTCTGCCGCCGTCTTTCCCGGTTTCCTGTTTTTGGGGAGCGCTGTCCCTTCGAAGGCACTCGACGGCTCTTCAATCTCTTTTGCATACCCCGACTCTCACTCGCATTGGAATCGAGATGCGTTTGCAGCCACGAGAGGGAAAAGCAAAAGACGTTCCGGCTTATGTCACTGGAACTCGTGCTATTTTAGAAAGCTTTTGAAGGAGGCGTGTACTGATCACGGCTGTGGATGGGGCGCAGGCGCCCCATGGCCGGTCGGGCAAAAAAGAGATTCCGTTGAACGACAATGGGTTCGAGATTTCCAGCGGCCCCATGATGAATGGGGC
>JBKPSD010000004.1:0-10713 GCA_046734935.1 Nitrospirota bacterium | reverse complement strand
CATACGTGATCATGAAGGCCGTCGTCCCGAGTCCGACAAGCAGAAACCAGATGAGCGTGACAATGGCCGACGACCACGGAATTCGCTTGATGCAAACGGCGTTGACCATTTGCCCATCCGGCGTCAGGAGGATAAGGCCTTTGAGCGGCCACGCCGTTCGAAAGCCCATCGAGAACAAGTGGTACTGAGGCCGCAGGGCGATCTGCCGGAGATCCGGAAAGTAACGGGCCATGCCGTGAGGCAGCGACAACCCGCCATCGGCATCGACGCGCGCCTGCAAACGGTTTAGACTTTGTGAAGAGAACCGGTCCGCCATACGCGCGACGCCGCACCCATAACGGCTCGCGTCGGGGGTCAGGCGCACGAAGTACAGCCAATCGCCGATAATCAATCCCAGCAACAAGGCTCCGGCAAACAGTCCTGCAAGCAGCATGGCCCTAGTCTTTTCCGCAGTTATCCCTCAGACCCCTAGCATTTCCCTAGGTCCAAATCAATTCTGTTGACTCATTATCGCGACTTGGTTATTGTAGCGATAGTTCGCAAGGTTGGCGGGTTCCTCGCTCCATTCAGGCGCTCCGCCGGTACGGATCTCCCCATTTGAATCATTGCTGAGTTTACCCGCTTCGAGCAGAAGCAGGTGTCTGATGTGTGGTTGGAGGTGACATGGATTTACACAAGGTCGAGCGGGTCTACACGTCCTATGCCGGTGTCTATGACAAAATATTCGGCAAAGTATTTCACGAAGGACGGGAGTCCGCGATCCGCAACCTGAACGTCCAACCGAACGAACGCGTCCTCGAAGTCGGGGTCGGCACAGGCATTGCTCTCCCGATGTATCCGCGGCATTGCGAGATTGTGGCCATCGATTTTTCAGAAGGGATGCTGGAGATCGCTAGAAAACGCACCGCCGAGCATCAGATGAGTCATGTCACCCTGCACCGCATGGACGCCGGCGCCATGGAATTCGAGGACAGCAGCTTCGATACCGTCGTCGCCGCCTACGTGGTCACGGCGGTCCCCGACTACCGGAAGGTGGTCAGCGAAATGATCCGCGTCTGCCGTCCCGGCGGCCGCATTATCATGCTGAACCATTTCAGCAACGAGAATAAAGTGGTGGCAGCGGTCGAAAAAGTGATTTCCCCGCTGACGAAGCATCTGGGATGGCGCACCGACCTGTCACTGGACAACGTACTGGAAGGGACGGATCTGTTCGTATTCCGTAAGCAGAACGTCAATCCTCTGCGTTTCTGGGCGCTCGTCGAATGTGTCAATGGCAAGAACGGGCATAGCCTCGCGCACAAGAAAGGTCCGGCCTATGCCAGCGGGACAACGGTGTATACGCCCAGCGCAATCGCGGCCGGTCCTACCAACGAAGAAGCCCTCGCCTAGTGACAGAATTCTGGAAACGACCTTCAGGTTTGTTCTCGAGTTTCCCCGCTTGACCACTTCAACTGCTCCAGCGACTTCCAGTTCAGCCATTCCCCGCCGGGGATAATCGTATTCCCGACCAGGCACTGCCCCGAGAAGCGCCGGACGATCAAGTCCGATAAACAGGAGAGCAGGCGGTTCGCCGCTGCACCGTGCGAACGGTCGACGTGCAGCAGCATGCCGAATCCTGGCCCGTCCAGCGGTCCGTACAGCATGACGTGAACCGCGGACTGTTCAATCGCATCCGCGCCGTGAGCCGGAAGCAGGGTCCCTTCCCATTGAATGAGCGGCGCATCGGCGGCCGGCGGTTTTGCCCGCTTCCACGTACAGGGAAATCCCGCTCCGTCGAGCTGTCCGAGCAGCCATTCCACGGTCGGCCATTCGGCCGTCTGACTCTGGAATGTCCATCGAGCCACCGGTTCACGGGAGCGATCATCGGACGACGGCATCGACACTTCTTCCAGCAGAGCCTCGTCGCACACGACATACAACTCCCCTTGAGGATCGAACCAGAATCGAAGCTTGCCGGCGGTATATTCGGCATGCACCACACTGAGACCCGAGCAGTCAGCGCCCTCCTGTTCAAACACGGAAAAGTCCGTCACGCCCCGCATCGTGAGCTTCGCCACTCGTTCCATGCGCCGAAGGGCATACCGGACGACGACCGTGACGATCGTATCGGTCAGGACGTCACGCGCCGAGCCTTCGTCGAACAGGCGGCGCTTGGTCATCTGCACGTCCGTGACGTAACCCCCGCGGAATCCGCCCGTGTGGCCAATCAGCCACCGGAGATCCTCCACATCCTTGATCGACATCTGCATCGTGTCGATTGTAACGCAGGACGATCCGCGAGGCTAGAGAAGCGTGTCCGGAATTCGGCGCGCTATTGACAGCCGACGCGTTCGCCTCTGAGGATCTTTCCCTGTTGGTCCGTAAAAAAGTGGATCTGGCAGTTCACGTCGCCGCCATACAGCGGCAGGAGGTTGTACGCGTCGGCCTGACCAGGCATGCGGTCAATCCCAAAGTCCCAAATCATCTCGATGGTGCCGTCCTCGAGTTGATGAGGATGCAAATTCGGCGGGCCAAGCTCGACGTACAGATCGGTCGCCTGTCCGCCGACCCACCGTGTGATGACGTCGTCCCAGGTTTGGTACGGCCCGGCGACATCCCGTTTTGCCGCGTCCTTGCTCTCAGTCGCACAATTCGACGCGAGCAGACCGGCAAAGCACAGGACACAAAGGACTCGATATCCCATCGTCAGCCTCTTCCTCCGTTCATTGCGGTTCGTCCAGCAGCGTTTCGTAGACCCTCAAGTCGCCATCGGAGAAGCAGCAAAAGATGACCTCGCTGATCCCGGTGGGTTCGGCCACACACTGGCGCACGGTACTGACGGCGATGTTGGCGGCCTCGTCCAGAGGATATCCATAGATGCCGGTGCTGATAGCGGGGAAGGCCACGGTCGTGAGCCCGTGTTCGCGTGCGCGCTCAACGCAGCGTCGATAGCACGATGCCAGCAGCATCGGTTCACCTTGCCGGCCGCCGTGCCATACCGGGCCGACGGTGTGAATGACGTGCCCGGCCGCAAGGCGATACCCCTTCGTCACTTTCGCATCGCCGGTCCTACAGCCGCCGAGAATACGGCATTCGGCCAGTAACTCGGGGCCTGCTGCGCGATGGATGGCGCCGCATACTCCCCCGCCTGGGAGGAGCGATTCATTTGCCGCGTTCACAATCGCGTCCACCCGCAAGGTCGTGATATCGGCTTGAATGGCGCGAAGCCTGCTGGCCATGGCGCTAGACGAGTTCACAGTCGGCGGAGAATAGTGTGATTGCGGCAGTCTGTCAACGAACGTCGGCCGCCGGGTTGCCGACGTCGCGCGGATGGTTTCTCGCGTTGATTACCGGCGCATTCTTGAAGTAGCCTAGAAGGCTTGTTTCGCAGCCAGTGTCTCTCAGAAAGGAGATCGTTCCATCATGACCGGTTTTCCGATCGAAGTAGCGACCCGGATCAAAACCTTACCACCCTATTTGTTCGCCGCCATCGACAAGATGAAACAGGCGGCGATTGCGCGTGGAGTCGATATCATCAACCTGGGGATCGGCGACCCCGATTTACCGACCCCTGCCCCCATCATCGAGACCCTGGCACACGCGGCGAAGAATCCCAAACATCATCAGTATCCTTCCTATGAAGGCATGCTCTCGTTCCGACAGGCGGTGGCGGATTGGTATCAGCGCCGCTTCGCCGTCAAGCTGGAGCCGGTCGACGAGGTCCTGACGCTGATCGGGTCGAAAGAGGGCATCGGTCATATTCATCTGGCCTTTATCGACCCGGGCGACGTCGTGCTCGTCCCAAGTCCCGGATACCCCGTATATCCCGTCGGCACCAGCTTCTGCGGCGGTGTCTCGCATGTCATGCCGCTCACCAAGGCGAACGGCTTTTTGCCGGATCTCACTGCGATTCCCAAGGACGTCGCTCGCAAAGCGAAAATGATGTGGCTCAATTCACCGAATAATCCGACGTCCGTCGTCATGACAAACGACTATTTTAAACGGGTGGTCGACTTTGCGCAGGAGCACCGGATCATCGTCTGCCACGACGCGGCATATTCGGAGATTTATTACGATGGCAAGCGGCCGGCAAGCTTCATGGAAGTGGACGGAGCCAAGGACGTCGGCGTTGAATTCCATTCGCTCTCCAAAACGTACAACATGACCGGCTGGCGGCTTGGCTTCGTCGTCGGCAACAAGGAGATTGTGGCCGGACTCGGCAAGGTGAAGAGCAATTTAGATTCGGGCGTCTTCGAAGCAGTGCAGGCCGCCGGCATAACGGCGCTCGGATTGGATGACGCCGTGACTGATGCCATCCGGAAGACGTATCAGGAACGGCGCGACACCCTGATCCCTGGACTCAAGAGTTTGGGCTTGGATGTGGATGCGCCGCCCGCGGCCTTCTATGTCTGGGTGACCGTTCCGAAAGGCTATACCTCCGCTTCCTTTACGGCACACCTTCTCGAGAAGGCGGGCATCGTCACGACGCCGGGCAATGGATTCGGCGCACCGGGCGAGGGATATATCAGGATGACGGTTTGTACGTCCAAAGAACGATTGGCGGAAGCCGTCGATCGGATGAAGAAGGCCGGCTGGTAGACGGTGACGCAGGGACCGGAACAATGGCTCGCGAAACGGTGTACATCGGGTTCGGATCGAACGTCGGGGACCGCGTCGATTTTTGCGACCGGGCGGTGACGCTGTTGAGTCTGCTGCCGCATTCGGCGGTGACCGGCGTCTCGCTGTTGTACGAAACCGAACCCGTAAAGGATAAGGTGGATCCCGGCGGACAGTGGTTCATCAACGGCGTCGTTCAGCTGGAGACCGACATCGCGCCTCAAAGCCTCTTGGACCTGTTGCGAGAAATTGAACGTGCGCTCGGCCGTGATGACCGCTCCGGACCGAGAACCATGGATCTCGACATTCTCTTCTACGGCGACCGCGTCATTGCGGAGCCGGGACTCTCCGTTCCCCACCCGCGATTGCATCAACGCCGCTTCGTGCTGATGCCTTTGAGCGAGCTGGCGCCCCTCCTCGTCCACCCCACGCGGCAGCGGTCAGTCAACCAAATGCTCGCCGAGACATCCGATGCTTCCGAAGTGCGTCTCTTGTTTCCTCAACCGTCGACGCGGTACGGCTCACGGCCCGCCTGCAGCCCTCGCCTGGACTCATGAAGATTATCCGCGCCCCGCTGGCAATGACCGCATGGAGCGAAGGCTTGCGGCGCGAGGGCGTCGTGATCGGATTCGTTCCCACGATGGGCGCGCTCCACGACGGGCATAGGGCGCTGATTCGCCACGCACGGCTTGAATGCGACGCGCTCGTCGTGAGTATTTTTGTGAATCCCGCGCAGTTCGCTCCCAACGAAGACCTGGCCAGATATCCACGACGCCTCGGGGAGGACCGAGCGCTGTGCGGGCAGGAAGGGGTGGACGTCTGCTTCGAGCCGACGGCCGCCGCCATGTATCCGCAGGGCCATCAGACGGTCGTTGCCGTTCCGTCCATCGCCCGCCGCTGGGAAGGCGAGTCGCGCCCCCATCATTTCGCCGGCGTGGCGACCGTCGTCACGAAACTCTTCGCCATCGTTCGGCCTGATGTCGCCCTGTTCGGCCAAAAAGACTACCAGCAATGTGCGGTCGTGCGGCAGCTCGTGAAGGACTTGAATATGGAGGTCCGTCTCATGATACGGCCGACCGTCAGAGAACGGGACGGTCTCGCGCTGAGTTCACGCAATGTCTTTCTTGCGACGGAAGAGCGCCGGATCGCGCCGATCTTCTACCACGCCCTGCTCGCAGGACGCCGGGCGATCGAAGCTGGCGCGGCGGAACCGGATTCGGTGCAGGCCGCGATGCGAAAGATTCTCGGAGGGGAGCCTGCGATCCGCATTGACTACCTTGCCATCTGCGATCCCCACACGTTGGAGCCGCTCGCCAGAATCGATCGTCAGGCCGTCATTCTCGGCGCAATCCGGCTCGGTGCCGTACGCCTCATCGACAATGTGCTGGCGAAGAGGAAGAAAAAATAGGTTAGGCGTTGGTGACAGGCTGGCTCTGACTCACCAGCAAACCGAGAACGACCTGGCTCAACCGGCGTTGGTCGGGGAGAGGGATTTCGAGAAACCGAAGCCCGACGGACGTGGGACGGACCGAGCACACCATCGCGGTTTCGACTCGAATCGACTCGTCCTCCTGATCCGGCTTGAGCACCAGTCCCATAAAGGTTCCGCGGGGCAGGCCGGTCGCTTGCAGGGTGCATCCGTCCATGGAAATGTCCGTGATGCGATTCATCGACCGTATGCGGTTGTCGGCCAGGTATTGCGCCTGAATCGACGTCGGAAGGCGCTTGTACTGACGGCGGTCGAACGCCTGCGAGCTTGCGCCTGCCTGGCGATGGAAAGCGCGAAATTTATTCATGCAGAGCTGGCAGCGGAAGGGAAACATATACAAATGCTCCAGCACGCGTTCGATCATGCCCTCCTGACGCGCCACCCGGACGAACGGAGTTCCGCAATTGGGGCAATGGAGTGTTTTCATGCCCGGGATTCAACCTCTGGACAGGAAGATGATTGTCTGGCCCGCTCAGTCTCGGAGCGCTGAGCGGCAAGGATTGGTTCGATCGCCGCCGGCGAATAGGACGGCGGCTTGACCCACTTGCCGTCCTCGCGTTTATAGCCGCCGACTTTGCTCATATTGGACCGATGAACCTCCCCGAACACGGGAGCCATATCGATGCCGTACGAGACGGCCGTCCCATAGACGACGTACAAGAGGTCGGCCAGCTCCTTGGCAATAGCCGGCAGCTCCTCCTGAGCCATCGCCTGTTTCAGTTCGTCGAATTCTTCTTGGATCAACCGCTCCCGCAGGACGCGCGTGCGCTCATCGATGAGTCCGGGCTCGTGCTGCACGGCGATGTCGAACAGTTGATGAAACCGCTCCACCATCGACTGCGGAGTGATGTCCTGGTGGTCATTCCTGGTCATAGGGCAATACCTTTCGAGCCACGACTTCGACGGGCTCAAGTGCCGAAATTTCCTTATCCGATGAGACGCCCAACTCCTTAAATCGGCGCGCCGCAGGGAGAATCCTCGTCTCCAAGGATCCGACGGCTTTATTGTAGGCCAGCACGCTTTTCCCGAGCGACTGCCCCACATCGTTGAGGTGTTCGGCCAGAGTCGCCATGCGTTCGTAGAGATCCTTCCCGAGCCGGCCGGCTTCTTCGGCATGCGCAGCCAATCGCTCCTGCCGCCAGCCATACGCCACCGCCCTCAATAGCGCCATCAGCGTGGTCGGCGTCGCGAGAACGACTCCCTGCGAGAACCCTTCTTCGATCAACTGCGGATCCTGCTCCAACGCCGCGCCTAAAAATTGTTCGCCAGGCAGGAACAGCACGACGAATTCAGGCGCCTGTTCGAACTGGCTCCAATACGCTTTGAGGCTCAACTCATTGATGCGCGCCCGCACTTGCGCGGCATGGCGACGCAACCCCTCCAGCCGGCGATCGTCGTCCGCGGCTCCATGAGCGTCCAGATAGCCGGACAGCACCGTTTTGGCGTCCACGATGATCTGCCGGCCGCCCGGCAATTGCACGACCATGTCACGCCGTAACCGCCCGTCCTCGGAGAGGACGGATTCCTGCTCGAGAAAATCGCAATGCGCGACCATGCCGGCAAGTTCGGCCACACGCTTGAGCGTGATTTCGCCCCAACGGCCGCGCACGGCCGGCGCTCTTAACGCGTTCACCAGATTGCCTGTTTCCTGCTGTAGCCGCTGTTGGGTTTCGGCCAGCAATTTCAGATGCTGGTCGAGTCCTCCGTAAGCGGTCTGGCGCGATTGTTCCAACTGACGAAGCTGCTCGTCATAACGGCGCAACGATTCCGAGAGCGGCTTGACCAACTCGTCAATCGCCTGTTGCCGTTGAGCCAAATCGCCCTTGGCTTCGGTTTGCAAGGTTTGAAACGTCGTCCTGGCGAGACTCAGGAAGGCGTCGTTGTTCTGCTTGAGCGCTTCGCCGGAGAGCGCCTGAAAGGACTCGGCGAGCTCATGGCGCGCCTGAGCAAGAACGAGTTTTTGCTCTTCGACATGCTTGACGGTTTCGGCGGCCTGCGTTTCGGCCACCGCACGGGCTCGTGCCGCTTCCGCGAGATCGACGCGGAGACGCTCGAGCGCTGCGCGGTCCTGTGCCTCGACACGGCGCAGCTCGTCCGCCACAGTTTCGGCCCGGTGCGCGCGTTCGACCGCCTCGTCGATTTTCGTTTGAAATCGTTTCTTCAGACGGGCCGACCACCACAGAGCCGCCGCCAAGGCGCCGAGCAGCACGCCTCCTGCGAGCTCCCAGACCAAGCCAGTACTCTCAACCATTGACTGAGCTCCGCGTCTTCACGCAGCGCACGTGATATGTGGTATCAGGATGTCGAGACAGGAAGTTGCCCGTTTAGTTTCGGGAGGTTACGAGAACTGAAGGCAAACGTCAAGGGTGCCTGAGCAGAGCCGTTCGGCCCTACCCCCGCGTATGACCAGTAAGAACTTTTTCCTTCGGGTTGTTGATGAACTTTTAGATTCGTCAGATCACAGAAGCGAGGCGCGTGTAGCAGTGCAGTGATTCGACGAGGCCATCGGGTAGGGTCCCTAAGGCGCCTTCTGACGTTTCACAACGCCGTTCGAGGCATCCATTGTAACTCGCTCGTCTTCCGACAACAGCGACATGGCACGGGACACGTTGGCAATCGCCGGCAGTCCGTATTCACGGGCGATGATCGCGCCGTGTGAAAGCGTTCCGCCCATTTCAACGATCAACCCGCCGGCGATGCCGAACAGCGGCGCCATCCCCGGATCGATAACCGGCGCCACAATGATGTCGCCGCGTCGAACCCGGCTCCAGTCTCCCGCGACCCGCACGAACCGTACGGGCCCGCTGACGATCCCTGAGCTGACAGGAAGACCCCGCAGCACACCGTCGGAATCCTCCGTCGGCTCGCATGGCGGTGGCTGCGCTTCGGCGTTGCGAATGACGTCAGGCACTTGCACCGTGCTCCAACGCTCGCGGTCCCGGCGGCGAGTCCGTATCAACGACGCCCATGTGTCCGCCGGAGGACGGTCCAGATGCTCAACCTCGTTCAGCGTGAGAAAGAAAATATCGTCTGGATGGCTGAAAAGACCTTGGTCGACCAACAGCTCCCCCACGCGAAGCAGGAGGTGCCTGACCGCCTGGGAATACCACATGAGATGGTGGCGGTTCGCTTCCCGCAACGTAAAGAACCGGCACAAGCGCCGATACCACCAGCGAAACATCAGCCAGCGATCCACACGCCAGCCGCAGCGCGCCCTGATGGTCGCGAAGGCGTCGTTCCTCGTCGCCTTTTGGCGTGAGATCAACTCCTCCGGCGTGGCAGACGCGCCATTGAGCTGCGTCTTGATCACGTCAAGGACGGTCTCCGGATGGTCGGCCAGACGGGGCGACATGATGTCGGACTCGCCCACAGCCCGATGGCCGTAGTCGTCCAGATAGCGATCGAAGGCCGCGAGGAACCGGCTCCCGCTGAAAATCCGGCGATAGTCTCCGGGTTCCCATCCGTGCCTGAAGGCGCCGGCCACGGCGGCATCCTCACGAGCCAGCGTGACTAAAGCGGCAATCTGGAGAATCTGTTGCGCGCTGATCACTGTCCCCTGCCCTTGCAGCGATTCGTTGAGCAAGCGTCGCCAGTCCGCCCCCAGCCACCGCGGCAGGACACGGCTGAATACCTGCAGGCACTGTCCTGCGCCTGCGGCAATGCCAAACGTCACTTCACGGGAGTCCAGCCATCGGCCCAGTTCGTCCAACCGGTTACGAGCGTCCATCAGGGACAGCGGCCGGACCTTCTCACGAGTGGAGCGAGAGGCCAACGCTTTCATTGAGGCAAAGGATGCAGCACTGCGCCTTCGAACTCGCCGCATCTCCCTCCACATGAGCCAGCCCGCACGCAGCAACGCCCACCACGCGAGCGGCCGAACCGAAGGCGCCGACTGCACCGGAACACCGCCCATCTGTTCGGCATTTAACGCGGGGTCTCCGCCGAGCTGGCCGACCAGCATATGGAACAACGTCACGTTTAAGTATGGACGACCGGTATAAACACGAACGGAGGAGACCCCGGGGGGAATGTGGCAACCCAGCCGACGGTAATGAGAAACAATGTAGGCGTCCATGAAGCGTTCGAGAAACGACAGACCCAACGGACTCGGCAGATCCGGCATTGTCTCCTTGAAGTTGGCGCGCGACCATTCACAGTCCTCGTTCGTCATGCCGACTGTGGTCCGACTGCCGGTCACCGGCCTGGCTTGCAGAATCCAAAGCCCTTCGCCGTCCATGGCCCATTCCACGTCCACTGGCGTTTGGAATGCTTGTTCGATGCGTTTGGTCACGGCCGCAACGTCGAACAATTGCGCATCCGACAACAACGGCCGCTCCCCCTCAGCTAAGGCAATCGGTTCCATGGCGAGCCCGCCGGTGGTCGTGACAAGCCGTTCAGTCTGCAGTCCGGGCATGCGCGTGATCACGCGTGGAACCCGGATATCAACGATATATTCGTGGGGCGAAACGCTTCCATCGACCAACGGCTGGCCCAATCCATGGACGGCATTGATCGTGACGTGGCCGGCGCGGCCTGTCACCGGATGAACCGAATGCGCGACCCCGGCGATGCGGGCGTCCACCAGCGGCTGGATGACGACGGCCATGGCGGGAGGCCCGCTGCTGCGC
>JBKPSD010000003.1:0-41384 GCA_046734935.1 Nitrospirota bacterium | reverse complement strand
CTGGTCAGATTACCGGCAGCCCCGCGGCAGGGACGCAAGGCAACTACCCTCTGACCTTCACCTTGCAGGATTCGTCGACACCGACGCCGCAAACAGTCAGCAGCCCGCTTCAGTTGACGGTCAACCCCTGATGCGGGTCGGAATCATCCGCGGAACGCGCCTCAGATTTTTAAAATCTCACATCTCAGTAAAATGGCTCGAACATTGCGATGTGAAATATGCGTTTCAGATTTCTCCGGGAGGAGCGATCATGAAGATGCTGACGATTATCTGTCGTGAGCAGTTCGAAGACGAGGTGCTCACCGTTTTCAGCACTTTGAAGATTTCAGGGTACACCGTGGTGCACGGGGTCGGCGGAAGCGGCGAAACCGGCGCGGTCTCGGTGACGCACACCTCTCACGAGCGGAATAAGCTCATGTTCGTGGCGCTCGACGATGAGCGCATGGAGCTCCTCGTCAAAGGTGTGAAGCAGTTGCTCGCCAGGCTCGTCGAAGAACGGTTAGGGCATCCGGTTCCCCTCAAGGCCTTCATCCAGCCTTGCGAACCGGTCTTTTAGCCGAAGGAAACGGTTATCGCCCGCAGACAACCACATTACGGGTCACCAGAACATCGGTCTCGGTCGCTGCAATAAATCAACAAGGTCAATTCCCAGTACCCTATTCAACTCTCCCGTCTTACAGTAAATGAAACATCCATGGGAGGGGAAATATGTGGCTCGCCTTCTCCGTCGTTCTCAGCGTCGTTTTTGCTGTTCCGTCAATCGTTTCGGCTGTGGATCTTCAAGTCGTAGACAAGAATTGCTATATCGAAGTTTTCGATGATGACGAGTTCGATGAGGGTGATGCGCACGTGAAGGTCCAAGGACCGGCAGAGTACCCGACGTTGAAAGATCTCTATGGCCGGAATTGGAACAATGACATTGAAAGCGTGATTGTCGGCAGCAACGCGACAGTGCATGCTTGGATGAGTAAGGACTTTACCGGGCCGGAACTCACCTTTACGCCCGGACAGCGCGTCCCGAAACTGTCGAAGCTTAAAGCGTCGAACAGCATTCAATCCATGAAAATCACCTGCGGACCTTAGCGGATGGTCCGAGTTCGACAGCCTTCTCGCAAGACTCTCGTATTCCCTCTCGTCAATGAGATCGGACACGCTCCGAGGGAGGTAAGCATGGTCTATAGGGAAGATACGGCTCGATATCATGTCGTCAAAGTGCGAGGAATGCTTAACGCTGTGATGAGGCATTGCAGAGAGGACGTCGAAAAAGTGGCCGAGCCGAAGGCTCAGGCGCTTTTCGAGAGCACCGCCGAACTGCTCGAGGGGCTGATCAATACGTACAGCCGTTACGAGACGGAGCTCGAAGAAAAAGATGGTCAAATGGCAGCGTAAAGCGAATGTTTACCCTGTGTTTCGCGACCTCAGCCGTGACTCAGACATTTTAAGGAGGGGTTATGAAATTGCGATGGTCTTTCGCAGTCAGTCTTCTGTTCCTCTGCATGTCGGTTGCCTCGCCGCCGTTTTCCATTGCGGAGCCAATGGATAAATCTGCCTTAGAGAACGAAAGGCAGAAAATGGAAATGGAACGGGAGGCTCAACGGAAGCGGCACAGAATGGAGCGGCAGGCGCAGGAGGACAAACATACCAAGGAGCGCGAGGCGCGGAAGCAAAAGGAAGACTTAGTTGGGGAAACCGAACAATTGCAGCGCGAGCAGCGCAAGCATAAAGAAGAGATGGCGCGAGAAGAAGAGATACACAAAGAGGAAATGGCACGGGGAGAAAAGAAATTTCGAGAGGAGATGGCGGGAACAAGAGCCATTAATTGATCTGCGCTCTATGGCATGACCACAGAACTCTCGCGCTGATAAGTCGTTGAATCCGTAGGGGTGCTCGGTCGTGTCGATTTTGCCCTTTCCCAACGACTATCCGGTGACTATGCTCTGAACGGGCGTTTCCACCGATGGAGGGAGGGAAGGGTCATGAAATACATGCTGCTGATTTACGCTGAGGAAAAGACCAAGCGGAGGGAGGAGCAGGACGACTGCAAGAAGGAAGCTGTGAAGCTTGCAGAAGAGCTTCGTTCGAACGGTCACTACGTGGCCGCTAATCCGCTTGAGCCGGTGGCCACCGCGAAAAGCGTTCGGATTCGTGACGGCAAGCGGCTCGTCACCGATGGTCCTTTTGCCGAGACGCACGAACAACTGGGCGGCTATTTCCTCATCGAGGCCAGGGATATTGATGAGGCGATTGCCGTTGCCCGAAAAATTCCCATGGCTGCCAATGGGACCGTGGAAGTTCGGCCAGTGATCGAATTCCCTTAATCCTCCCTCCCAGCCCGCTCATTATTCAGGTGTCGGAAGGGGTTCGCGCGTGGTGGAGGTGAGTGCGATGATCGTCTCGTAGAGGCGTTCACCGGCTTCCTCCTTCGATACGAAGGCCGACGCGCCGGCCTGCTGCATCGATTGCCGCAGATGCGGCGTATCGTTGACGGAGACCGCAATGATGATGGTCTCCGGGTGCTCATTCTTGATGCGCTTGGTCGCTTCAATCCCGTCCATGCGAGGCATGTTGATGTCCATGATGATGACGTCCGGCTCGCGTTTTCCTGCGATCGACACGGCTTCCCGGCCATCTGCCGCTTCTCCGATGATCGACAAATCCGGGTAGTGATCCAGGATGGCGCGAAGCCCCTGACGCACCATGGCATGATCGTCCACCAACAACACCCGGCGCACGCCGGCCGCCTTCACTTCCCGCGGAGAGACCTGCCCATCGTCTTCGAGAGCGTCCGGACTGGGCACCGCCGCGGTAACCGGCAGTCCCAATGTCACAATCGTTCCCTGTCCCGGAGCGCTTTCGACGCGGAGCCACCCTCCGAGTTCTTCCATGCGCTCCTTGATACTAAAGAGGCCGAACTGGTGGCCCGGCTGGGAGGGTTCGAGGGTGCTTATCTTAAACCCCTTTCCCCGGTCCTGGACGGTGATTCTCAATTCCTGATCCGCCACATCGAGCGTCAAGACCGCGTGCTGTGTGCCGGCATGCTTTGCGATATTGAGTAGGAGTTCGCGAACCGAATGAAACAATAAGAGTGCTTGGGACTCGGGTAACGGCAGTTGCGAGGTTCCCAGCCGGACCTCCACGGTAAGGCGGTTTTTCTTCATTTGGTCGGCCAGCCACTGGAGCGCCGTCGGCAGACCCAACTCATGCAACACCGGCGGGCTCAACTCCGCCATCAGCGTCCTGGTGTACTCGAGCGCCTTGGTAAATGTATTGTCGATCTCTTGAAACAATGCCGCTGCGGAGCCGCCAATGCTCTGGACCTGTGCATGGATGTTGGACAGCTTCATCTTCCCGAGCACGAGCAGCTGGGCGAGATAGTCGTGCAGCTCGCCGGCCATGCGCTTGCGCTCGCGCTGTTCCGTCAAGGTCAGGGTGTGAGCCATCGAGCGTAGTCGCGCCTGAGTATGCAGCAGCTCTTGCGTCCGCTTATTGACCAACCGTTCGGCCTGGTCGAGAAAACGCGCCTCAGCCTCCTTGCCTTCCTGTACGGCGGCGGCCAGCGCGAGGGGCGTAATCGAAATCACTGCAAGAAACGCTTGACCGATCAAGAGCGCGTCATTTGCAGATTCGCTGACGAATGGGCCGCGGCCGTTGACGGTTGCGAAGGTCGCCCATCCCGCCATCAAGACCGTCAGCGTGGCCGTTTCCCTGGGGCCGAAGCGGAAGGCGGCCCAGGTCAGGATAGGGACGAGCAGGAACTGCAGCGGATACTTGTGTCCCGTATCCACGAGAGGACCGAAGATGATTTCACAGGTTACGACCAGCACGACGAGTAACAGGCCCAACTCGAGCCGTTGCCGGCGCTTCCACGCAAAGCGCGGGTGCCGAGCCCATAAAAGGATGGCCGGTGTGACGATCAGAATGCCCGTCGCGTCGCCCATCCACCACGTGAGCCAAATGACGCCGTACCCCTCCGCGACGGTGTACTGTCCCAGCATGAGTGTGGCTACGCCCATCGAGGCGCTCACGGTCGGGCTCAGGAAGCCGGCGAGAAGGGCAGCCCTCAAGATGTTCGGAGGGCTTTCAAACGCCTCAACCCCATGCGCGAACCGTTGCAACAACCAGGCGCCGAGAACTCCTTCGAGGGTATTGCCGATCGCGAGGCTGGCCGATGTGATCGGCGATGCAGCGGTGGTGAAATTGACGAGGAAGGCGCCGGTCAAGATTGCCGGCCAGATGGAGAATCCAAACAGCAGAAAGAGCCCGAGTGCCAGCCCGGCTGGAGCCCACACCGGCGCAACGCTGACCGCGAAGCCGAGTCCGATCTTACCTGCTAAGAAATAGGCGCCGGTGATGAGCGCCAGGACTGCGACTCTCACGGCCGGGTGCTGGGAGGATAGAAACGGCATGTTGTTGGGTGATTTAAATCGGATGTTGCTGAGTGATACTCCCTTTACCCTGCTTAGTAACTAGGAATATCCATAGGGGGAAAGGGCTCTAATAATGCATCCGGCTCGCTTTTCGCGCTCGCAAAAATACGCGTTCGAAGCGGATGTAGGACAAACGTGGATTTGGAAATGCGGACCATTCCGTGGACTCAACGCCAAGGGGCGGCGAGCCAGGAACCAGGAGACGTTACTAGCACCAATGCCCTACGCGATGTCGCATCTATGTGGGCTCAAAAAGCAACATTGTTCGTAAGATTCGGCGCACTGGTTATTTCTTACTTTATGAAAACACTAGCGCGCGATGCCTGGCATTCAAGTTGCGATTACAGACCATGTAGGCGCAAGCAAGGAGGGTACTATGTGTACATGTCGTACCGCTCTCACTGCTCTGAGTCTCGGTGTGTTGAGCCTCCTGGGTGTTCCGGCGACCCAGGCCCAGGTTCAATCCGGAACTGCTCAAACGGTTACAGGCCAGGTGTCTGCCGTGGAGGGCGAGTTCCATATGGCGAAGGATTACCGGGGCGAAGACATCCTCAAAATGGTCGATAAATCGTACTTCGTCACCACTCCGACGGGTCAGCAAATCGAGTTGAAGCTGACCCGTGAGACGAAAGTACCTGCGCGGGCGAATCCCGGGGATCGTATCGAGGCCGTTACGGAGAAAGGCCAGACTCTGTCAGTCAAGCTGGTAGGGGACGCTGGCGAGAGTCGATGAACTCAGGAAGGATCCCGGCAAGGATGATGCGGCGCATTGATGTTTCCTTCTGTCTGCTCCTGCTCGTGGTTGTCAGCCTTTATGGAGGATGCAAGAGCGTCGAGGCGCCACCGCCTCCGTTGATAACGAACATGGAATTCAAGCGCGACCTCCATAATGGGAACGGATGTTTGGAATATTCCTGGGGGTCGGAAGGAAAACGGCGTCTGATACAGCTCAGTCCCAGCCGGAAAGGGGGCGAAGGGCAGGGGCCGATGGCCAACGATGCTTCCCAGGTTCAGGTGCACGCATTAACGAATGGTCAATACAGTCTCAAAGAATGGCAATTCCCGTCCGGCCCGCCGTATCGCTCGCCGGTCGTGGGCGCGACCGTCGAGCTGAAAGAGATCGAGGCAGTAGGGACTGTGTTCTACGAAGATCGGTCGTCTGCGACCGACAGAAAAGCGCTTGTGCCGATGGCTGTGAAATGTCCTGCCGGGACAGGCCAGGTTTTGGTCGTCGACCCGGAAATTACTGGTGTTGAACCTCGCACGGTCGCACGCAATACGCCCGTCACCATTACCGTCACGGGATCAAACTTCACGAGAGACAGTGTCGTGCTGATCGACGGGGCGAATCCAACGACTCAGTATGTTAGCGCATCGATCCTGGAGGCAGAACTCGGCGCCGATGATACCGCGCGTCCGGGGAAACGAGGCGTGGCCGTGCATGCTGCCAAGCATGCTATGACCTCCAATGCCATCACATTGACCATTGAATGATGCTTCTTCCACGCGATACGCGGTGACTACGGATCTCGCCCGCGCTCAAAGTTCAATTCTCAGAGCCTAAATCGTCAGTGTATTTTACGATCTATGATCTGACATGGTTCTTCATCGCCGTTGCTCCGTGACTTTCCTGTCGGGATTGACGTTCAGATAATCTTTGATGAATTGGTCGACTTTGCGAAGCGCCTGATCTTCGAGGTGTTTGACATTGTCATCCGCAACGGTGCTGACAGTCCCCAGCTTCTTCCAGGTCACCGCGGAGAACTCGAGCCCCGCATGCGTTTCCAGTTGGACCCGCTGCGCAAGCAGGAGATCGGTTGTATAGAAATAGCGGCCGATTCGGTCATGGAGCGTCTCCACGCGGACCATCAGGACGCCAGCGCCCGGGCTCGCCAGACGCTCCCGCTCCGTCAAGACTTTCACACCGGCTTTCTGCAGGCGTTGGCGAATATCTTGTTGGAGCTTGCCCGTCGACAAGCCGACCTGTTCGATTTCGCTATCCAACGGATCGACAAGCACCTCCACGCCGACGAGCCCTCTCAACGACTCGCGTTCACCGTCCTCAGGCGATGGTTCTGTCGGATGGGAAGGGGAGGCCTGCTGGTGTGCATTCGGGCGCCCCGCGCCAAGGGCGAAAAGCCCGATCAGCAGAAGTGCCGTTGTCTGCGAGCCAATCCGGCTTAGCGACAGCATTATCTCATCCTTACCTGCATCTTGCGCGCCCTTTATCGTACGCCTTCTCTTTGACGATGTCAGCCGTCGACAAGAACGATGGCAAGCCCAGAAAAGAAATGCCTTGGCCGTGTGTCGTGGATGAGAAAGCCTACGCCTAAGGCGCCGCTTGCTGCGGTCGCCCTTGGACAGGTCCTGAAAGCTGAGTACATCAGCGCAGATGTTCGCAAATGGGACTGCTTGATAGCAGAATTATTCGAACACCCAACTGAGTGATTCCCACAACACGTGAAGGGTTTTCCATCCTACCGCTCTGTTCCTGCGAGTGGTGTCATCCTCTACGATGGCGACTTTCCGGCGTTTTCATCAGGGGCACCGATCTTGCGCTTGTCCATGCGGGACCTGAACAACGTCTCACCGGAGGGGCCAATGAATTTCACCGCTCAACGAATTTCTCAGCTTGCGGCCTGGACGAGGGTCGCGACAAGCATCGTGATGCTCGGGGCCGGCACGCCGGCTTGGGCGTCGGTTCCCCAAACACCCACGGAATCCGTGCGCAGTACCATCGAAGAGGTGATCCGAATCCTCACCAACGAACACTTAAAAGAGCCTGAGCGCATGACCGAACGGCGTCAGGAAATCGAACGGATTGTCCGCGAGCGCGTGAGTTATGAAGACATGGCCAAACAGGCGTTGGGCACTCAATGGCGAAGCCTCGAGGTTTCGGAGAGGCAGGAGTTCGTCGATTTGTTCGTGCAGCTACTTCGCGACTCGTTCGCCTCCAAAATCGACGCCTATGCCGGTGAGCACATTCTGTATCTGTCAGAAGACCAAAACGACCGGTTTGCCGAGGTGCGGACAAAGCTCTCGGGCCGCAAGACTGACACCGTCTTAGAGTTTCGGATGATCGACGATGATGGCCTGTGGCTCGTCTATGACGTCGTTATCGACGGCGCGAGCATCGTGCACAACTACAGGGCGCAGTTCGCGAGCATCATCCGGGATGCATCGTACTCAGGACTGGTAGAACGGATGCGAGAGAGGACGTTCGTCGTGAAAGGCTTCGAAACGCACCCAGCAGCCGCGCCGGCGCTGTAGGAACAGTACGGCGTCATCTCTCGAATATCCGGAGATAGGCTTCGCCGACCGAGAGCTCCCGGTCGTTTCGACCGATGCGTTCGACGGTATCGCCGGCCCCGACCTCGCCTTCCTGAATGACGGCCAGGTAAAAACCGCAGCGTCCACTCGCGTGGAACCGCTTCGGCATGTCAGCCCGTCCGAAACGGATGCCGAGCTTGTAGCAAGGCATCCGCGGCTGCGTCACCTCGACCAGCGCCCCGCCGATGCGGAAGCGATCGCCGATGCGTACCGACGATTCGTCCAGCCCCTCGGTCGTGAAGTTCTCTCCGAAGCTGCCGTAGGGCAGCGGCATGCCGGGAAGTTCCTGCTGCCAGTAGGCATAATGCTCAGACGGGTAGACGTACACCGCCTTGTCCCATCCCCCGTGAACGGTCAGGTCGGCTTGCCCGTCGCCATCAAGATTGTGTTGGCGCAGCATGATGCGGCCTGCCACCGGCTGTTTGAAGATCCCGGTCGTCACCGTCGTCCGGCGCCACCGTACTTTCCGCGGCCGCCCGACTTGCAATGAGACGAGTTTCACGACTGCCCCCTTATTCCTGCTTTCCCAGGCGTTACCTTCGACTCAACGGACGATAAGAAGTCGACGATCTTGGCGCCAAGCTCCGCGCTGTGCGTTGCCGCGGCTGTATTGGCGCTGACCAGTGCTAACCTTCAAACTTATATATTGACGGTTATAACTGATGTGGGCTAACCTGTCAAGTGCCGTTTTGCTGGTAAGACAACTTTGGTCAAGAGCGCTATGGCCATACAAGACGGACATCGCGAGATTCCCTTTGTTTTCGTGGGCAATCATGCCTGTCTCGATTTCATCAACACAAAGCCTGTGATCGACGGACAGGCGGTGGACCTGCTGGCTACATTTTCAAACCTGGTTGCCTGGCTGCGGCAGGCTCATCTGTTACCCCCAGAGGAAAGCCGAAAGAAACTCGAGCGGCAGTGGGCAGTAGAGGGGAGGGCTCAACACATCCTCGAAGAAGCACGGGCCTTTCGCGGCACGTTACGGGAGATGGTCGAGCGCATCGCAGACGGCAGACCGGTCACGGAGAGGGCGGTCGAGGCGATCAATCAACTCTTGCAGCATCGTCTTGGCCATCCGCAATTGGTTCGCCGCAAGGACAAGTTTAGCCGCGACTTTGTAATGAAATCCGGGGACGGGCAACAGTTCCTAAGCCTGCTCGCCGAGGCGGCCAGCGATCTGCTGTGCAGGTGCGATTTCTCGCTGATCAAGAAATGCCAGAATCCGGCCTGCGTGCTCTTTTTTTATGACACGACGAAGAACCACGCCAGACACTGGTGCAGCATGAGCCTCTGCGGCAACCGGAGCAAAGTCGCCGCGCACTATCGCCGAAACCGGACCAAAAACGTAGCCAGTTAGCGCAGGCCAAGACAGGCCTCAACTGCAGCAGCATCGTTGCGATCCATGGCCACCTGTATTCGCAAGGAGTCAGCATCGCGGTTGACGGACGCCACAGCCAGCGTTTTGCCCTTTTTTCGATAGGCGACGAGACAATCGCGATCTGTGATGCTCCCGACCACTTTTGCCTCGTCCCACTCTTGCGCAGCTCCGACATAATTGATTGCCACGTCGTAATGGGCGCTCCAGAAAAACGGAGCGTCGGTGTACGGCTCGTTGTGACCCAGCATGTTTCGCGCGGCGGCTTGAGCCTGCTGCTCGGCCACGACCCAGTGCTCAACCCGAATGGAAGCCCCGCTATAGCGGTCGGGCCAGCGCGCGATGTCGCCGGCGGCCCAGATGTCGGGCGCGCTCGTCCGCAGATATTCGTCGACGAGCACGCCGCGATCGATCCGTAATCCCGCCTGTTCAGCCAATCCGAGATTCGGCCGGACCCCGATGCCGACGACTACGAGGTCGGCATCCAGGTTCGTCCCGTTCTTCAGCGTGATGGAGTGTTCGGCGATCGACGTCACCGTCTGTCCCAGATGGAAGCGGACGCCATGCTGTTCATGCACTTCGCGCACGAAGCGGCCTAACTCGGCCCCCAGCACCCGCTGCATTGGAATCTCCTCCGGCGCCACGACGTGCACGTCGAGACTTCTCGTCCGCAGAGAGGCCGCCACTTCCAGCCCGATAAAGCTCGCACCGATGACCACGGCCCGCCGGGCTTGCGCCGCGCCCTTGATGATCGCGCGGCTGTCGCGCAGGGTTCGCAGATAGTGAACGTGCGGCAGTTGGGCGCCGGGACTATCCAGTTTGATCGGTGAGGCACCGGTGGCCAGCAGTAAGGCGCCGTATTCGAGACGGCGACCGTCGTCCAGCTCAATTGAGTGTGCATCGGGAAGGAGGCGCACCACGCGGCGGCTCGTCAGCAGGTCGACTTTTGTTTGCTGGTACCAATCCGGCGGCCGGAGCGGAATCCATTCTTCGGGGGCCTTGCCGGCCAGGTAATCCTTGGAAATGTTGGGACGGTCATAGGGACCGTCGTCATCGCTCGAGATCATAGTCACCAGTTCTTGATAGCCCTGACGTCTCAGCATCTCAGCGGCGGCAAATCCGGCGGCGCCGCCTCCGACAATGATGACGGAAGAAGGGATGGAGTCCGGCGGCCCGGGAGTAACAGGCTTTGATATCTTCCACTTGATGAACAGCCGACCGTCCCGCTGTTCAACAGCGTAGCAGGGCACTGGATCGATGGCCGGCGCGTGGACGGCTTCTCCGGTGTCCGGACGGAAACAAGCGTGATGCCATGGACAGCGAACCGTCGATCCATCGAACACGCCCTCGGCGAGCGGACCGCCATAGTGTGTGCACTTGGCGCCCATGGCGTGCAGGGCGGTGCCCTTGCGGACGAGCAGCACCGGTTCCCCGGCAAAGTGACCGAGGAGCATGCCGCCGTCCCGGAGCTCGTTCGATGCCACGCCAACCGTTCCGAGATCGGGTCCGGATAGAGGTTCTCCGCTGCTCTCGCTCATGGGGTCCTCCTTGCAACACCTCGTTCACTCGTAGCATCGTCTCCGATGCCTTCCTCGGTCAAGGCGGGATCACACTTGTGCATCAGGATACGACCAGCGCCGCGCTGGCACGACGATGTTCGTTGTACCGTTGACGCGACACGCTGGAATGGAACGACTTGGGGTGTCGAGAGGACGCAAGCGCTCCGCCCGTGCCCTAACTTTTGCGGCTGGTTCTCGCGGACACCGCCGACATCAGCTGCTCCATACGGGGGCTCTTGCATTCGGGGCATATGATCTTGCCACGGTCGTGTTCGTTGATACTAAGATACTGCTCTGACTCCTTGCCACACTCCTGGCATCTGTATTCGTACGTCGGCATGTGATTCCCCCTCGGTTCGATCATTTCAGCGGGGCGTATTCTATGAGTCAGCGGTGCATTCCACGACAAGGAATGTCTCTAGCCGCTCGATACCCGTCCGAACGCGCTCCTGTCGTTCAAACCACGACAAAACAATCGAGCGGGACCCGATAGAGTTTCCCTTGCTGGTCGCGTACAAGGAAGCCCAATTATCAGGCTGTTACTCGTTCTTACCTATGTAAAGGAGGGAGGGTGATGGGTGTGAAGCTGTATGTTGGTGGGTTGCCCTATGCGACGAAAGAGCAGGAGTTGAACGACGTGTTTTCGCAACATGGCACCGTCGTTTCAGCGCGGATTATGGTGGATAAGTTCACCGGGCAGTCCCGAGGGTTCGGATTTGTCGAAATGTCCTCCGATTCCGAAGCTCAAGCCGCAATTAGCGCCCTGAACGGCTCGCAGCTCGGAGGACGCAGTCTCACCGTGAATGAAGCCCGCCCTCAAGAACCGCGGGGAGGCGGCGGCCGCGGGTTTACCGGCGTTGGCGGCAAGCACGACCGCTGGTAAACTGGTCCGTTCGAGCTCTTGGTCGCCTGAGCGACTTGCGAGGGGTGCAGGTGGCTGGCGTGCTTCCAACTGCGCGCCCTTTTCCCACGTGGCGATGGTTACGCAGTGTTCGAAGGTCCGTCGCTCTACCTCTATTCTTCCGTTTGACAAGTCCTTGACCGGCGTCGAGAATGACCGGCGTGTCAGGCAAGCCCGTCGAAATACGAGTCAGCCGGCCGGCGGCATCCGACGAACCGACCTTCCCTCCCTACGAGGGCGCGGCTTTTTTCTCCTACGGGTTCAGGCCATTCTTCCTCGGCGCCGCGATCTTCGCCGCTATCTCCGTGCCGGCCTGGATCTTGATCGTCACCGGGGCAATCGGCTCGAACTCCCTCTACGCTCCGCGCGAATGGCACGTTCATGAGATGCTCTTCGGGTTTCTGCCGGCGGCGATGGCCGGCTTCATTTTGACCGCAATTCCCAACTGGACTGGACGAACTCCCATCCGAGGCCCCTTTTTGATGTCGTTGTGGATCTTGTGGTTGGGCGGACGCCTTTTGGTCGCGTTTCCAGGCCCCAGTCCTGTGACCGCCGCCGTGGTCGATGCAGCCTTCCTCGTTGGGTTGGCCGCCGTCGTGTGGCGCGAGGTGGCGGCAGCACGTATCTGGAATCGCTCGGCCATCGGTGTGCTGATTGCCTTCTATGCCGCGGCAAACGTTTTCTTTCACGTGCTGGCGCTGCGCGGCAGTCCGACGGACGCGCCTGAACGTGCCGCGCTGTCGATTCTCCTGTTGTTGTTGACGTTCATCGGCGGTCGAGTCACGCCGGCGTTTACCGCCGAATACCTCGCGGAGGAGCAGCGCGCGGGACATCCGGCATCGTTTTCCCGTGTCGATGGCCTCTCGTTGCTGCTGGTTCTCGGCGCTATTCTCGTGTGGAACGTCCAGCCGGAGAGCCGGATCGCAGGTTCGCTCTTCCTTGCGGCCGGGGCAGCGAACGTGATTCGTCTCGCGCGGTGGCAAGGGTGGTTGGGTTGGCGCGAGCCGTTGGTGTGGATACTGTCTGTGGGCTATGGCTGGGTGGCGCTATCGCTGCTGGCGCTTGGAGGGGCGGCGCTTGGCATGCTACCGGCGGCGAACGCCGTGCATGTGCTCACGACCGGCGCCGTTGGTGCAATGACGCTGGCCGTCATGACGCGTGCGAGCTTGGGGCACACAGGCCGCCCACGGCATGGCGATCATAGGACGCTCGCGATGTATGTACTGGTCAACGTTGCGGCGGTGCTGAGAATTTGCACGCCGGCGACCAGCGCTCCGACCGGCATGACAAACCTCCTGCTCGGCATGGCGGCGCTCGGCTGGAGCTGCGCGTATCTGCTCTTTGCCTTCGTCTATGGTCCGTTTCTCGTGCGTCCTTCTATTGACGACTGACGCTTCAGCGCTCGCCTTCGGTGACCTTCGCCGTCACGGCCGCCGGATGTTGCCAAGCGGCCCAATAGAAGAGTGCTGCGAGTAGAAGATATCCAGTTGCCCACGTACCGCCGCTGCCCCAGCCCACCTGTAAGATAGTATCCGAGGGCATCCATCGATAGCTGTGCATCAAGCCCACCCACGAAAAGGCGGCTGCCACGAGCGTGCAGGCGCCGGCCCAGGCGAATTGCCGCTCGATGATGAAGACGGTCATGGCGGCCAGCAGCATCGCGGAGAGGATCTGGCCCTGCTCGAGGGCGAAGGCGCCGCCGAGATAGATGTCCGCCCGCGCGAATATCGGCAGCAGCTCCGGGGTAAAGGGACGGTCGGCGGTGGCCAGTCCCGCAGCCCGCAGACTCGTCTTGATCAACTGCGCCCCCCAGCCCGCGATGCCGGGAAGAAGCCCCACGATAACTGCGGGCGCATGCTTGATCGGCGTTGCTTGGAAGGCTTGCGCTCCGATGACGATGCCGATCCACAGGACGATGGCCATGCCGGCTTCGATCGGAATGATCGCGGCGACGACCGCGGCGGCGCCGGTCACGCAGAGGAGCGCCATCACGGCGCCGTTGAGCCACGAATATCCGATGCGAGCGCCCATCGCTTTCCATCCCGGATGGCCGATGTAGATGGTGGTTGGAAAACACGAACCGCAGACGGCTGCCACGACGGACCCGACCCCGTTGGCCGCGAGGCAAGGCGCCGTGGGATATCGATCACCGGCGGCTTCGGCGCTTTCCAGGTTCTGAAGACTCCCCACGAGATTGAACAGGCCCATGGGCAGGATGACGCTGAGTTGCGTGAGTAATACCTCGCGAGATTGCCACAAGGCCTCGATGTAGAGGCCCGGCGGATGCCATCCGAGCGGCGCGATTGCGTCCGAGAACCTTGCCGCATCCGCATGGACCAGTCCCGTTGTCCAGGCGAGCGCAGTTCCCACGAGGACTGCGAGCAGACCGCCCGGGATGGGAAAATGCACGCGGCCGAAATAGGTCAATAGAATGATGCCGAGCGGCACCAGCGCAACGACGGGATATTCATACGTGCGGAATAAAAAGCCCAACGCGATGAACGTCAATCCGATGCCGGCGAGCGTCGAAAGCAGTGCTGCGCGCGGCAGCCACCGGCGCAGCGGATCCGCAAGCACGCTGCCGATCAGCTCGATTACGCCCGAACCGAGGCAGGCGACAAGGCCCGCCTGCCAGGACAAGGCGATTGCCTCGTCCATTGTGGCGCCCCGGTCCAGCGCGATCAACTTGATGGGGAGCATCACCAGAAACACGTGCGCGAAGAGGCTCACGGTGTTGATGCCGTAGGGCAGGGCTGTGCGATCGCCGCGTCCTTCGCTGGCGCCCAACCGGTAGGCGAGCCAACTGTAGTAGACGTTGCCGACGATGAGACTGAGGGCGACGGCCGGGAGAATGCGCCCATACACCAGCTCCGACGGATAGCCGAGGAGGCCCCCGCAGAGTCCGACGATCAGGAGAATCTGAATGAGGTTGTCGAGCGCCAGTCCGAGCAGGCCGTCGACGTCTTGGCGCACGAACCAGCGAGGGTAGTTGAGCTCTGTCCTGTTGCCGCGATCGGTTTGCAGCATGCTGGGGCGGCGCTACAGTACGCGAAACCGACAGAAATGAAAAGAATTATAGCGCGGAACCGGAAGAGTGAAAGGCAGCGAGCGAGCTTGGGGAGCACTGGTCTGAACAAAGGAAAAAGGGAACAGGCTGCACCTGTCTGTTCCCTTTTGTGTGCGTCCAGTCTTATTCTACCGTCGAGCGGAAAAATCCCGGCGGCACGTTTGTTCAGCCAGCATCCTTTGACCTACCGTAGCGTTTTGCGGAATGCGGGCGATACAGGTGTCCAAGGTTTCCTCTTCTACTCCCGCTGCGATGCGGGTCTGTCTTGACTGTTTCGCCTCCGGCGATTCCGCGGTCGCCGTACTTGACATCATCGGAGCCGTGGAGCTCGATTCGGCACCTGCGACACCGACCGTCGCCGGATTCGACGAGGCCGGGGGTTCGCCGGCCGTCGAGGAGCTGCCTGGAGAGGAATCCATTGTCCCGCTGCTCGCACAACCGCCAATCATCAGCACCACAAAGAGCATCGAAATTGTATGCCTGAACATATGGGTACCTCCGATGAATGGTTCTTCGTTAACCAACACTTAGGTACAACGAAGGCCATGAGCTTCATAGTGGGGAAAACACTGCTTTCGAGATGGGAATAACACTGAGCGCAGGGACAGCGCGGGTCCGGGGAAACGATCATTTGAGCCCCACCCGCTTAAGACGGAGAAGTACTTACTCGGTTGTGGCATTTGGTGCAAGCCGCGTCCCGGGTAAACGATTCAAGGCCACCCGCTTAAGAATGGAAGGGAAAGAAGCGAGCTCGGAAGGACTTTCGAGATCTAAGATGTGAAATCGCGCTTGACACTGGCCACCATCCAGCTAATGAGTTGGAGGAGCATCAAAGGCGGGAGCGCCGGAGCAGCAACCAGCCAACGCCGGCGACGAGGACGGCCACGCCGGCAAGCATGGCTATTCGAAGGCTGGTATGCAGCACCGGAATCAGGTGCTGCCATTCTTCGCCGGCGACATACCCGAGTCCCACGAAACACGAGGCCCAGATCAATGCCCCTGTGTAGGCGAATCGCGCGAACACCGTCGGCTCGAGCAGTGAGGCGCCGACCACGAATGCGGCGAGGTGCCGGTATCCGGGAATGAAATAGGCGAGGAGCAGGGAGTATTTGCCCCACCGTTCTACCCACCGGTGGGCCTGGTCGACATGCTCCGGTCGCAGATGAAGCAACGGGCCGAGCTTGACAAGGGCCGGCAGGCCAAGGAACCGGCCGATGGCGTAGCTGATGCTGATTCCGCAGGCGCTTCCCAAAAAGGCGGTTACGATCGTCGGCTCCAGCCGAAGCGTTCCCTTGGAACTGAGGTAACCCGCAAAGACGAGGAGGGTTTCGTCGGGGACCGGGATGCCGATGATTCCCAGCATCAGGAGCAAGAAGATCGCGCCATATCCGTGGCGGACAATCCATTCGAGTCCCGGTTCCATGATGGTGGGAGAGGGGACCGCTAACGAGGAGGGAACTTCTCGAACATTTTGACTGCCCCTTTTTGAATTTCGACGGAAGTTTTCGCGGGGTCGTCCATGACGAGGTCGCTGCCGACGCCATGCCAGACATTGCGTTTCTTTTTCGCATCGTACATGTCCACCACAATGGTGCCGACTTTGACTCTCATAGGAGAGCTCGCGGCGGAGGAGCTTTCCAGCGAGCCGTAGGCTGGGCCAGCGCCGGTCGTGTACGATGATTCGTCATAGTCGATTTCTTCATGGGTTGCCGCATGGTACGCGACCACGAGGTCAGGATCGGCGTCCGTTTTCGTGAACCCTTTCTGAGCGAGGTTTTGATCGATCGACTCCACGATCTGCCGATCCAAGGCAGGATTTTTCGCGGGTGTGCCTTTTCCCCACCCGTATGTACGATACCGGGAGAAGTCAGCGCTCTTGTCATAGTCGACGGTGACGCTCGGGGCACAGGCACACAGCAGCATGAGACTGAGGCAGGCAAGCCATCGTTTCCTAGGTCCTGTCACCTGAACACCTCCCCACTAAGCGGCGGCTGGTCGCTCATGCTAGCCGGTTCCGAACGACTGCGCAATGCCTCGCCGGTCAAATTTCTTTCGCTGTGGATCCTTCCAGGTTCGCTCGCGGCAGCGCCATCGGAGACAGCCTTCTATTGGTGGACAGGCATTCTGTCGTGGAATGTGATGTTTTCCATCTTCCCTGCGTGAACGTTTGCGAGGCGGACTGCTGTCAGCATTCTCGACCGATCAATACAGCAGACGTCTCCCTTCTGCATGAGCGGGCCTTCCGGGATGACGGGGTCTGTTAGTTGCAGCCCTATACAGATCAGCCCAGCGGATCTTTGTCGAGCTGGCAGTGGTCGATGAACGTGCGGGCTGCCGACAACGCGGCATATTCCGCTTCTTCGCGTGAGAGGTACGTCTTATCCGTAGAGCCGTCCATCTCGGTTCGGCCCGATTTCACAATGATGTATTGGCATGTCCACATGTAGCCTTCCATCCGCGGAATCAGCGTAACGATGCGTCCTCTGTAATGGTAATTCGATCTTTCCATACCGCTCTTCTTCATCCCGATCTCGGTGAAGGATCATCGGTGCAGTTGATCTAACCATGTGGACGTTAGGTAGGGATTAGGCTGGTCTTAAAAGGTGCTTAGAGAGCGCCAGGGTGCAGAGCGAAGCACGATAGAGCCATGCGGTTTTACCCAGCGCCGGGGCGGCGCAAACCAACCGCATCATCGCAAGCCTTCTGCCCTGCAAAACGTTCGCGGGCGTCCGAGATGTCAAGGAGCGGGTATTGCTCTCACGTTTCCCCTTTGGCTTTGCGCACGAAGACCGCATACTCGGCGACGATCGCATCCAAGGTGTTCTTCACGATTTCCACGATCTTGTCCTTGGGCCCATATCCCAGAGTGGCATGCTGCCAGTGCCGGGGCTCATCCATGGATCCGCCGGCGCATTGGACGTGGAACGCAATGGGATAGCTGCCGCCCACTGTCCAGGCTTCGCATCCGAACAAGCCGATTTCCCAGGTTTCGTAGGTCTTGTCGAAGGCGAAATCGTTTTGCAGAAACGCAAACTCCTGCAGAAACTGACCTTCAAGAAAACTTGCGAGCGCCGGGGAATCGAGTCCAATCGTCTGTGCCGTCCCTCTGAACATGATTGTGGGCGCCGAGAATCGTTTGATGTCCCGTGCCGGCCGGTACTCGCTTTCTGGCCTCGAATCCTGCCTAAGGTCCGCTCGGCTACCGCCCTTTCCGGATGCGGTCGGGAGGCCTGAAAACCGTTGCTGCCATCCCGGCCGTTTGTCATCGGAGCGGACCTGCAGCGACTGATCGTAACCGGCGCCCGGATACGACAGATCTAAAAGGACGAGCGTACTAAGCGCCGCTAACAATCGTTTCATCGGATCGTGTACCGGTAATGCCTGTTCCCATCAGTACCATAGGCGAGCGTATTCTCCACTCTAGCCTTTCCTAGTGTACCGCAAGTTTCGGACCGTACTAGGATTTTCCTCTGATGGATCTGCGCAGCACCATTCACCACTTTGTCGAGCAGGGCCGTGAGGTCATCGCGCGGCTGCGCTCGTCCGAAGGCGATCAGCTCAGTCGGGTTGATCTGCATATCCTCGAGGTGCAACTGTATTTGGTCGGCAAAGAAGTCAGCAGAAGAAAGGACGTTATTGACGTTCCCTCGGCGGAGAAGAAGCAGTCGTCTGCGACAAAACCCGACCTTCCCCCATTCGTCCTATCGGACGAACGTTCCAAGACAAAAAAGTAGCCTCCGGCACCTCTCTGACATCGTCACGCGGGCACGATCCGCCGTCTGGGCTTGCCTCGCCAATCCGTTGATATATAATGCCCCCGTTCGGTTGCGACGCACCTCCAAGGAGGAGAATGGATATGAGACATGCAGGGCGTTCATCCATGCGGAGTCTGACGGTCGCTTGTGCCGTTGCAGCGTTCATCGCAGGGGGCGGGAATTTGGCGATTGCAGAGGACTCTGGAACTCCGAGCGGAGCGGGACTGCAAGCCGCCAGCTGGCTGGCGAGCGTCCCATATGGAGCGGCAAAGGTGCTCTATGCCGTGAGCGGCGGTGTCGTCGGCAGCCTGGCCTGGGTCATGACCGGAGGAAACACCGACATCGCGAAGGCGATCTGGAGCCCGACGATGACCGGCCACTATATCGTCCAGCCGCAAAACCTGACCGGCGACCAGCCGCTGCACTTCGTCGGCGGAGGATCTTCCGACTAGATTCCTCTTCTCTCCAGTCCAGCCGGCGGCATCGAGATCTGAAAACGTGAGATCTGAGATGGCGCCCCCGCGCCTATGGCGCATTGCCTGCTTTCCACTTTATCGAACAGCCGATGCTGGGTTTCTGGGTGCTCGCCACCGGATTGCCCGCGAGCACGGCATCGATCGCGGCCCGCAGATCACGGCCGGTGACCGGTTTGTTGTTGCCGGGACGGCTGTCATCGAGCTGTCCGCGATAGACCAGCCGCCGCTGGGCATCGAACAGATAGAAGTCGGGCGTGCAGGAGGCCTGATAGGCCTTGGCGATCTCTTGCGTCTCGTCGAAACAGAACGGGAAACGAAAATCGAGCCGCCTGGCCATCTCCTTGAGTTGGCCGGGGGCGTCTTCGGGGTACGTCGCCGGATCGTTGCTGCTGATGCCGACGATGCCCAGCTTTTTGTCTTGGTAGTCCTTTCCGATCCTGGCCAGCTCCTGTTCGACATGCTTCACATACGGACAGTGTCGGCAGATGAACATGACGAGCACGGCGTCCTTGCCTTGAAACGAATCGAGCGAAACGCTCTTGCCGCTCACGACGTCGGGCAGAATAAACATAGGAGCCGTGGTTCCGAGCGGAAGCATGACCGATTCAACCGCCATAGATACCTCAGATACCTCGGATCCCTCGCTTTGACTTGGATGCAGCCTCGTAGGACACTTTCTTAGTCCGTTTTTCCTCGAACTCTGCGCAATGTGACGTGTTACTGTGCGCGCCGCTGGTGCCCATTGTGTCGCGAAGCGGTCTCGCCGGGCAACTAGGAAATAAGGAGCCAGCGTGCCCTACCAGGTTGAGTTCGACTCCAACAATCGCATCCTTCGAGCCCGGCTCATAGGAGACGTGACGGATGACGATCTCAGGGCTGTGTACCGGTTCGGCCAACAGAACGTGATGCGCCTTGATCCGCTCTCCGGCATCACGGACTTTTCTGACGTGACGGGAGTCGCCTTCTCCGCCGAGACGATGCGCGAACTCGCCCGGATGAAGCCGATCATGCCTGAGGCGGGCCGGCCTGTGGTCTTTGTGGCTCCAACGCCAGAGCTCTTTGGAATGGCGCGGATGTTCGAGCTGCAAGGGGCCGACTCCCGTCCGAACCTACGAGTCGTCCGAACGGCCGAGGAGGCTTACCGGCTTCTGAATGTCCACGACCCGAAATTTACGCCGGTGTAAGCCAACTTTATCGCAGCGCTCTCTTTCGAATGATCGCCTATTGCCGGCGCAGGCTAGGGGTTTCCCTAGGACATCGGCTCGCGCAAGTCGCGATATGAATAATTCCCATCGTCGTCTCCATTTCATACCGACAATGACGAATCAGGTGAAAGCCAGAAAGGCTGGTGCATGGCCATGAAAAAAGCGACCGCTCCTCCGTCGAACGACCGGAAGTGTACGACCGGCGTCGAGGGGCTTGACGAAGTATTGGTTGAGGGGCTGCCCTGCAATTGTTTTTATCTTCTCCAGGGCGATCCTGGATCCGGCAAGACGACGCTGGCCATGCAGTTTCTGTTCGAGGGCGTCCGCCTGGGAGAGAGGACTCTGTACATCACGCTTTCGGAAACGAAGGAGGAGCTCCTTAAAGTCGCCCAGTCGCACGGGTGGTCGCTGGATGCCATTGCCCTGTTCGAACTGTCCGCTATCGAAGCCCTGGTCCGTCCGGAATCGCATACCACGGTATTCCATCCTTCGGAACTGGAGTTGACGAAGGTGACTGACCTCCTGCTGAACGAAATCCGGAAAACGCGTCCCGCACGCATCGTCTTCGATTCGCTCTCCGAATTCAGGCTCCTGGCCGAAACGCCGTTGCGCTACCGGCGGCAACTCTTAAACCTGAAACAGGAGCTCGTGAAGTATCAGACCACGGTGCTGCTGCTAGACGACAAAATGGACAGCAGATACATGACCGGTGATCCGCACGTGTTGAGTCTGACGCACGGCGTCATTGAGCTGGAACAATTATCCCCAGATTACGGGCGGTCGCGCAGGCGTTTGCGTGTGCTGAAGCTGCGCGGAGTGCGCTATCGCGAAGGCTATCATGACTACGCGATCGAGAAAGGCGGCTTGTGCGTATTCCCCCGCATCGTCGCGGCCGACCATCGCAACGAGCATATCGGCGGGCCGGTGGCAAGCGGGCACAAGGATCTCGACGACCTGCTCGGCGGAGGCCTCGACCGCGGTACGACCACGTTGATCATGGGGTCGGCAGGCACTGGAAAATCCACGTTAGCCCTTCAATACACGGCTCAAATGGCGGCGCACGGAGAGCGAAGCATCGTGTTCGCGTTCGATGAGGTGCGCAGCCTGGTGCTGGCCCGCGCCGCCTCATTGGGCTTGGACCTCAATCGGCACGTGGAGAGCGGCCTGATCACCGTTCAACAGGTGGATCCTGCCGAACTCTCTCCGGGCGAATTCGCCATCCGGATTAGACGAGGCGTGGAAGCCGGCTGCAAACTGATCGTGATCGACAGTCTCAACGGCTACATGAATTCCATGCCCGGAGAGCAGTATCTCGCGAATCAGCTCCATGAGCTGTCGGCGTATCTGAATCAACAGGGCGTGGTGACCATTTTCATCCTCGCCCTGCACGGCCTCGTCGGGCATTCCGAGGCTCCGATCGACCTCAGCTACCTTGCCGATACCGTGGTGAACGTGCGGTTTTTCGAAGCCGCAGGCTCCGTCAGGCAGGCGCTCTCCGTGATTAAGAAGCGGAGCGGCCGGCATGAGAAAACCATTCGTGAATTTCAGTTGGAATCGGGCAAGGGAATGCGCATCGGCAAGCCCCTGACGGAATTCCGTGGTGTGCTCTCCGGTGCCCCGGTCTTTCATGGCGGCATGGAGCAGATGATGGAGCGTTCCCAAAATGGAAAATAGTCCGGAAGAGCGCATACTCATTCTTGCGCCGGTCGGGCAGGATGCCGCCGCTATGGCGAGGCTGCTGCAAGCGAATGGATTGGCCGCCGCGGTGTGCGGAAGCGCCACCGAGGCCTGTGATCAGTTTAGACGAGGCGCTGGCGGGCTGCTGATGACGGAAGAAGCGCTGGAACTGCCCCTGATTCCTGATCTTTTCAAGGCCCTCAATGAGCAGCCGCCATGGGCCGAGTTGCCGCTGATCGTGCTGACGCGCGGCGGAGAATCGCGTTTGGCGCGGCTGCTCGATCTCGCGGCCGAAGCCGCCGGCAGCCTCACCCTGCTCGAGCGGCCAATCGGCGAGGCCACGTTGCTGCGATCGGTGGAGGTGGCGTTGCGGTCCCGCCGCCGGCAGTATCAGACCCGCGACCTCCTGGAAGAACAGCGGATCGCGCACAGGGAATTGCGCGAATCGGAAGAGAAGTACCGATCGCTCTTCGAATCCATCGATCAAGGCTTTTGCACGATCGAGGTGATGTTTGACGAGCGCGGTCAGGCGGTGGATTACCGCTTGCTTTCCATCAATCCCTGCTTTGAACGGCGGACTGGGCTCATGAATGTCGCCGGTCGGCGCATCCGCGAAATGGTACCCCACCTTGAAGACCACTGGTTTCAAGCCTACGGAAAGGTGGCCGAGACGGGCGAGCCCATGCGCTTCGAAGGCGAGGCGGCGCAGCTCGGACGTCATTACGACGTGTATGCCTGGAGGATCGGAGAGCCGCAGGAACGGAAAGTCGCGGTGCTCTTCAACGACATCACCGAGCGCAAGCAGACGGAGGCGGCATTGCGCGAAAGCGAGGAGCGGCTGCGCCTCGCGATGGCCGCGGCGCACATGGGCGCCTGGGAAATGGACTTGGGAAGCGGCGTCCTGGTCTGGGACGCCAGACATGCGGAAATTTTCGGCCGATCCGGTCAGACGGCGCCAAGGACGATCGAGCATTTCTATGAGCTGCTGCATCCGCTGGACGCCGACCGTCTGAGGCGGGCCATTGAAGCCGCGCCGCGTGTCGGAAAATTCTCGGAAGAGTTTCGCCTTGCCCCGAAGGACGGTGCCGTGCGGTGGATTGCCGGTCATGGTGTAATCGTCAACGATGGCGCGGGCCGGCCGGCGCGGCTCGTGGGTCTGAATTACGACATCACGGACAGCAAAACTTCCCGGGCGCGCTTGGAGCAGTTTGCGGTGGAACTGGAACGGCAGGTGTCCGAGCGCACGCGCGAGCTGGTCTCTTCCCAGACGCAGCTCCGGGCGCTGGCAACGGAGTTGAACCTGGCGGAACAGCGGGAGAGAAAACGGATGGCGGTCGAATTACACGACCATTTGGCGCAGATGCTGGTGCTCGTGCGCTTGAAGCTCGGCCAGGCCAGACAAGGGCCTGGCTTCCGCTCGATCGAGATGATCAAACAGGCGGAGGACGTGGTCAACGATGCGCTCAACTATACCCGAAATCTCGTCGCGGAGCTTAGCCCGCCGGTGCTGCACGAATTCGGCTTGCTTGCCGCCCTTCGCTGGCTCGCAGAGCAGATGCAGCGCTATCAATTACACGTCTCCGTGCGGATCGACTCCACGGCAGACGTACGATTGCCGGAGGATCAGGCGGTACTCGTGTTCCAGTCCGTGCGGGAACTGCTGATCAATGCGGTCAAGCATGCGGTCGCCAAACATGCGTCACTGGCCGTTGAGGAGCAGGATGGATCGCTGCGTATTGTGGTGCAAGACCAGGGTGTGGGCTTCGATCTCCTCGCCATGGCGACTCAACAGCCGTCGCCGATGTCCTCAAAATTCGGGCTCTTCAGCATCCGGGAGCGCATGAACGCGCTGGGCGGTCGATTGGAATTACATTCCGCACCGGGAGAAGGCACCAGAGCGACGTTGATCCTTCCTCGTGCGCTCAGACAGCAGGCGGCGGCTGCGACCGTGCCGAAAGTTGCACGCTCGAACACGCCCGCTCACTCGAGTGGAGGGCGTCCACAGGGCCCCTGCCGTGTCGTCATTGCCGACGATCATGCGATGGTGCGACAGGGATTGCGTTCCGTGCTCGAAGGGTTCCCGGACGTCAATGTGGTCGGCGAAGCGTCGAATGGGCAGGAAGCCGTGGATCTCACGGAGCAACTCAAGCCGTCGGCGGTGGTGATGGACATCAACATGCCGTGCATGAACGGCATCGAGGCGACGGCAAAGATCAAGACCAGGCATCCGGACGTCGTCGTGATCGGCATGTCCGTCAATGCCTCGTCGGACAATCACGATGCCATGCGGACGGCCGGGGCCTCGATGCTCTTGACGAAGGAAGCCGCGGTGGAGCAGCTGTACGGCGCCCTCCAGCGGGCCGTCGATGCCATTGGGCCAAGGAGTATCAATGCCGTGGAACGAAATTAGGCGGCCTGTCGGAACTGATGCTCCGATGACGGTTCCGAGACTGTCGTCGTTTCCGCCGCCTCGACATCCGTCAGGAAGATTCCTCTGAGGAGCGCCGTTCCCAAGAGCGCAATGACGAAGATGATGCCGAGCATGGCCAGCAGGATGACGAGGCTGCCGCTCAATGTTTGAAAGAACATAACACACCTCGGGTCGGTAGTAGTTGATGTCTCACATTGAGCCTACATCCAAACCGCGGCTTTTGTTCCTGGAAGAGTCCCTGGCGATCTTGTAGAGCAGTCCCCCCACGAGCGCGACGACTCCAACCCCCGGCCAGCCGCCGGCCGGAGGCATCTCGAACCACAGGAACGGATCGGGACTGAGGCCCGGCCAAAAGGCGCCGAGCGCAATCGGAATCGCGAGGACAATGCCCATCAAGGCTTCGCCCGTGATCAAGCCGGCAGCAAAGAGCAGCCCGGGACGGGAAGGCTGTCCGGCGGGCGGAGCAGATTTGCCTGCCAGCGCCGCGATGAGCCCTCCTAACACGATCGTTGTCGACAGTTTCAACGGCAGATAGATGCCGAGCGCCACCCCGAGCACGGGCAGCCGGAATTCAGCGCCGCGCGCTTCCAGGCGTCGATCGAGGACGATGACAAGCACGCCGATGCCGGCACCAAGGCCGACCAGCGGCCAGGGGAGCCCGCCGCCAAAGACGCTGCGCGTGAGACTGGCCATCAAAGTGGCCTGGGGCGCGCTCAATGGATGGGGATGGCCGGCTGTCGGTTCACCGATGCCGTACTTGGCCTGCAGCAGCGACAGCACCGGCACCAGCACCACCGCGCCGGTGACCACGCCGACGACCTGCATGATCTGCTGCTTCCACGGCGTCGCGCCGACCAAATGACCGGTCTTGAGATCCTGGAGATTGTCGCCGCCCATGGCCGCGGCGCAGCACACGACGGCTCCGATCACGAGCGTCGCCGCCGGACCGGCCGGATGGCCGCTGCCCATCAATAGCACGAGTAAGAGCGAGGCGACCATGATCGTGGCGATTGTCACGCCGGACACCGGGTTGCTGGAGCTGCCGACGAGGCCGGCCATGTAAGCGGCGACCGACGCAAAAAGAAAGGCCGCGACCGCCATGACCATGGTCATAAGCAAGCCGATCGGCGCGCTGTCCACAACTGTGATGTAGATCCAGGCCATGGGCAGCAGCGACAGCACAAACGGGGCGACGATCCAGGCCAGCGAAGCGTCCTGCTCCGTTCTCGGGATGGCCGCTGCTCCTCGCAATTGCGATGCACGATAACTGTCCCGAAGAGTCTGCAAGCTTTTCCAGACCGGCTCGCGCAGCTTCGTCAAGGTCCAGAGCCCGCCTGTCAGCATTGCGCCAATTCCGACGTAGCGAATTTCGCTGCTCCAGATCGTCATGGCCGCGGCGAGACCCGTTTTTGCGGCGGGAAGGCCGTAGACGATGCCGTACAACGGCATCAACAGCAGCCACCCGATGAGTCCGCCGGCAAAGACGACGACGGCGGTATTCAAGCCGATGATGAAGCCGACGGCGAGCAACGCCGGGGACAGGTTAAGGCCCGCATACAGGACCGTGCGGCCCGCGTGGGCTGCGCCTTCGAGGGATTCAGCCCACAAGCGCAAACCGCTTTCGCCGAATTTGACGGCGGCTCCGGCAAGGGCGGCCGAGAGCAGCGTGCGAAAATCGCTGGCTGCCTGTTCTGTGCTTCCCTGAGCTGGATTCCTTGCCTCGGTGGGATGCGGTGCCGCCACTTTCAATACTTCAGCCGTCGCGACGCCCTCGGGGAACCGCAGGCGAGCGGTCACAATGAGCGCCCGCCGCAAGGGAATGGTGAAGAGCACTCCCAGCAGGCCGCCGACGGTCGCAATACAGGCGGTCTGCCAGTAGTCGAACTCCGACCAATAGCCGACGAGCAGCAGCGCCGGAATCGTGAAGATCAGGCCGGCGGCGAGCGCTTCGCCCGAGGAAGCGGCGGTCTGGATAATGTTGTTCTCGAGGATGTTGGACTGTTTGAAGAGGCGAAGAATCGCCATCGAAGCGACGGCGGCAGGAATGGATGCAGAGACGGTCATGCCCGCAAAGAGCCCGAGATAGGCATTGGCCGCGGCCAAGACCGCGGCGAGAATGATTGAGAGGACGACCGCTTTGACCGTGATTTCAGGAAGCGAGACCGTCGGAGGGACGACTGGTTGGTCGTCGGGCGTCAGCATGTAGTGCGGCATGATAGCGCAATCAGAGACGGTTTTCCCACCTGCTCAGGCGCTTCCACTCGACCACGCTCAGCACGTTAGGGACGAGACCTGTTGGTCTCGCTTGCTCGCCCAACGCGCACACCAGATCAATCGTATTCTAAAAGGCGGTGCTCGTCGAACGCGCGCAGTGAGAGACCAATCAGCTCTCATCCCCTGTAAAAGGAACCATAAGCGAGCTTGTACGGGACCATGAAAATTGGCATCGCCAGCCGAGACTGAACGCATCTGATGAACACGTGTGATGCCCGACCCTCCGCGCAAATTGAATGTGGGAACACTGTCTCCTCTTTCGTCAAGGCAGAAGAAGAGCAAGGGATCCGTTCGTCAGGGGAGAAGGGAGCAACAAGCTTGGAGGAAGCATTTGTATCTATGCTACTGTGCCGGCCGGCGGTTCTGCGGGGAGAACAGGAATGGCTGAGCAAGGCGAGTTCCTGACGGCAGTGTATGAAATCGGAGGACCCGAGAGGGAAGCACGGGCGCTGGCGGAGCGCATCTGTTTGGATCAGACCGTTGAAGCCGACGCCGATGTTCTGCCCCCTCCGCTTCGCGGCGACATCCTCGGCCGCCTTCAACATCTCGAGCGGCGTTCCGGTGGACGCTACCAGGCCACCATTCACTATCCCGCCCGCTTGCTCGGAGCCGACTGTAGCGCTCTTCTTAACGTGCTGTTCGGAACGAGCAGTCTGCGGGGTGACGTGCGCCTGCTGTTTTTCACGCTGACAGAGGGCCTCGTCTCGGCCTGGCGCGGGCCTCGCTACGGGCTGGCTGGTCTCAGGCAAGCCGTTGGGATCACTGATCGGCCCTTGATCTGCGCTGTCCTGAAACCGCTGGGTCGATCTCCGGCTGACCTCGCAGAGCTCGCGGCTCAATTCGTTCGCGGCGGCGCCGATCTCGTCAAGGATGATCAAGGCCTGCTCGATCAGCCCTTTTGTCCGTTCGACGAACGAGTGGCCAGGTGTGCCGAGGCGATCAGCACGGCGAGTGCGCAAAGAGGGCGCCCCTGCATCTATTTCGCGCACATCAGCGGAGCATCGGATACGATGCGGCAACGCGCCTTCGCAGCGAAGCGACATGGAGCGACTGGTCTGTTGGTAGCTCCCGGCCTAACCGGCTTTGATGCGCTGCATGCGCTCGCCACGAACGACACGTTGAGTCTGCCCATCGCGAGTCATCCGTCGTTCTTGGGGACGTGGGCCGCGACGGACGCCGGCGGCTTGTCGCCTGCAGTCGCCTATGCACTGCTGCCTCGATTGGCTGGTGCCGACTTGAGCGTGTATCCCGCCTTCGAAGCCGGCTATCTCATGTCCAAAGACGATTGCATTGCCGTTGCCGCCGCTTGCAGGCAACGCTGGGCTCATCTCCTGCCGGCAATGCCGGCCGTGGGAGGAAGAATGGATATCGATCGGATTGGTGAATTGCGGGCGGCATTCGGGCAGGACATCATCTTCGTCCTGGGCAGCCGAATCCAGCAGGACCCACAGGGAGTTGGCCCAGCGGTCGAGGACTTTCAGAAGGAGTTGGCGCGCGCGTCCAATATGGCCATGTAGGCAGTCGTGCCGATTAGTTGCTGGCTTTGAGAACCACCGTCGTTTCGCTCCCGGCTGTCTGGTTGATTCGAAATGCCGTAAAACTCCAACAGCTAGCGACGAAGACGACGTGGAACATGACATCAGCCCATGGATTGAAGAAGTAGCCGTCTTCCCCGCCATGGGCATAGGCGACGAAGAGGGTCAGCGCCCCGACCGTCAGCCATCGGGCGCCTGCAAGCGCGGTCGACCGTGCGTGATGCTCCCGGCCTTCTGCGCTCAGATTACCGCCTCCAAGCCGCCGGAAGTCCAGATGAGGCCATTTGCCTTGCCGGAGGAATGCCAGACCGCCGGCCGAGACCATGCTCCCCAACAGGGTCAGGTCAAACGTGCTGATCATGCTCGCCCGTACTCAAGGCAAATGAGGTATTCCCCGCTCGGCCGGTCTCACGGTCCATGTCGGCGCCAAGACGCCGACCGGGTGGGCGGGCGTACGGTACAGGAGGCGGTAACGTGAAACAACAAAAAAGGACTCTCAGGAAGCCCTGGCCGGCGAAATTGTAAAGGGGTGCTATAGTTTATGTATGAACTGGCGTCTTAAATGGGCTTGTCTGACGCTGTTAGGATTCGGCTGCCTTGCCACAGCTTCATGGGCCGGCACTGTCCTCAGGCCTGGTGCATTACTCGCCAAGCCGGAGTCCTATCAATCCCAGATCGTGCGCGTCACGGGAATCGTCGCCAACCATAAGCTCCGGCGAACCGGAGCGCACAAATGCATTCAGTATTTCACGATGAAGGATGAGACCGCAGCAATAACGGCCGTCCACGGAGCAAGCTGCGCCGGCGTTAAGAACGCGCTCAGGAATCGTGACATTGTCACCGTCGAGGCGCTTTTCGACTGGGCGCCCGGTAAATCGGCCAGCCTCAAAGTGCACTCTATCCTCAGCAAAGTCGCCCCCTCCGCGCAGTAAGGGGGGGACGACACCCAAATCCCGCGTTAATCGGTGACAAATTCGAGGAAGTATTGCTTCGGCAGGAACGTGTGTTCTTTCGCCAAGCGGTAGCCGGCTGCTTTCATTTCGTCCTCAACCTTCTCACGGGGAATCAGATGGCGCTTGGGAAATCCCACCTCGCCTGAACGGTCGTCGTGGTAGAAGTCGACGATGGCGACGCGGCCGTTCGGCTTGAGCGACGATTTGACGTTGCGGAAATACTCGCTGCGGTTTTCGAGGTGATGGTAGGTGTTACAGACGAACACCACATCGACGGATTCGAATGGAATCTTCGGATTGTCGGGCCTGGCGAGGATGAACTCCGCCGTGAACGACCGGTGCATGTGAACGAGACTGTCTTCGACATATTTCAAGGCTTCGGGTTCGATGTCGATCACGTACACTTTGCCCGCCTCTGTGACCGCCTCCACGAATCGCCTTGTGAAGTACCCCGAGCCGGCCCCGAGGTCGGCGACGTACATACCCGGTCTGAGCGCCAAGGCCTCGATCACCTGCGCCGGTTTCTGATCCTGATCCCGCTCGTGACTGTCGAGTCGATCCAGGTACTCCGTGACATTGGGCATCGGCTCGTGCTGATGCCCACCCTGCGCCATTAGTGGACCAGGAGAGAGTAGAGCGAGCACAAGGACCATTGCGTGCCAGATGCCACCCTTCATGACGGTTCCCCTCGGCATTATGTTTCCTCTCTTCCCCGCCTCTCCCCTCAGATCGCTCGTTCGTTTTGGAAATAACATCCGCGTTGATGGTCGTTTTGTCTTGCTGATTCACAAAAAAGAGGTGCCTTTGGAGTTTCGCGATCATGGCCGGAGGAGCGAGGTGTCCGCCTCGCTGAGCCGAGAAGCAAGGCACCACGGTCAAAAGACCGTCGCCGAGGAAATTCCAGAAGGCTTCCGCTCGGCGAAGCCTGGGCGGACCGCTTCGGGAGGTCAATGAGCGAAACGCAAAGGCATCCTTCGATCCGAAAGGCGCACGGGAGAACCTTCATGGATGTCATTGCTATTTTTTCTTGCCGAGCGACTGCTGCAACAATCCTTTCCATTCTTCGCGGTTCACGGCAGGCAGGGTGGTGATCTGAATATGCCCCAATGACGCGTTCAGCACGGCGGCTTTCATGGCGGTTTTGTTGTCGGGGAATTCCCAGATAGCCACGACGTCGTATTCGCCCAGGCAGTAATAGGCCTGCACCAGCTTGCCTCCGAGCGATTTCGCGTTCTGCTTCACCATCTCGGCTCTCTCGATCCCTTTGTCCTTCATCGTTTGAAGGCCGTGCTGTGTAAACTTCACGAGGCTGACATAAGTCTGCATAGCGCCCTCCCGGTTGACGTGCAATGCGACGGTCGTCGGTCGAATTGTAAGCGTCTTGCCTGGTAGGTAACAACAAGCCTCGTTGGCCCCTCCCCACTGGCTTGTTTCTCATTCGGTCTTCCGCCTTCATGTTTCTTCCAAGCTTGCTTGTTCTTCCCTTCCATATGGATATGGATGTGGCGTGGCTTCCTGTGTGCGCGTTGACGGGCAGAAGGACTGGCCAGGCTGCTCCTTCCGGTTCTGGTGTGCGCCTTGGCGAGCAAAGGAAGCTGCCTCTCTTGCGGAGCCAAAGAACGGCGGTTCAGCATCGGTCTTTCTTCCAGGGTTTTTCCTAGGCTGTGCATAGGCAAAACCAGCACATATTAGGGCCAGGTCCGATTGGGTTCTGTCACGGCCAAAGAGGGATGGAGGTTTTATATGGATATTCAGCGCTTGGTCAAAGAATTCGTTTCCAACGGGAAAAACCTCTACCGCAAGCTCCGCACCCAGGGCGAACAACTCTCCGATCTGGACTTGGTCGCGCTTCGAGAGCAACTGCACATCCTCGACACGGAGGCAGGCCATCTGCAGGACCTCAAGTCGGACGGCGTCACCTTCATGTTCCACGGCCGGAGGCCGCAATCTGACAAGCCGTCTATCGGCAAAGTCGCATGAACTCGGGGCACAGATTGCAGGCCAGCGGGAATCGCGTTTTTCCGGCGCCACAACAGGCATGAGCAGCCGGCAGGTGGTGTGATGCGTCGACTCCGATGGCCGGTCCTTGAATTGCGGCCTCGGAACCTTGAATTGTGAGCGCTGAGCTGATGAGCCGGCCGATGCGTGCGTCGACCCCACAGCGGGACCTGACCAGGTCCAGCCTCTCAGTGCTGTTCATGGTCGGCCTCATCGCCGCCTCGTTCTGGATTCTCCGGCCCTTCCTACCGTCGCTGCTATGGGCGACGATGATTGTCGTTTCGGCCTGGCCGTTCATGCTCCACGTCCAAGGGTGGCTCTGGGGGCGGCGGTGGCTGGCCGTAACCGTCATGACGCTGGCCCTTGTGCTCGTATTCGTGGTGCCCTTCTCGCTGCTTGTCGGCACCCTCGTCGCCCATCTCGATGAGATCGTCGATTGGGCCCAATCCCTCCGCTCACTGCGTTTGCCGGCACCTCCCGGCTGGCTGGACAGCGTCCCCTTCGTCGGTCCGAGGACCGCGTCCCTCTGGCGCGAATTCGCCTCCTCCGGTCCGGAAGAACTGGCTCGTTATGCCGCGCCCTACGCCAAAGTGGCCGGGAGCTGGCTACTTTCGCAGCTCGGAAGTTTGGGCGCGATGACGGGGCAATTTCTTCTCACGGTCGTGGTTGCGGCGGTGTTGTTCGCGCAGGGAGACATTGCTCTGATGGACCTGTCCCAATTTGGACGGCGGCTCGCGGGAGCGCGAGGGGAGCGGGCCGTCACGCTTGCGGGACAAGCGATTCGCGGCGTTGCCCTTGGCATCGTCCTTGTCGCGTTGGGACAATCGCTTCTCGGCGGCATCGGTCTGGCGGTGGCCGGTGTGCCTTTCGCGGTCCTGCTGACGGCATTGATGTTTCTTTGCGGCCTGGTCCAGGTCGGCGTCGTGCCGGTCCTGCTGATTGCCGTCGCCTCCTTGTACTGGCAGGGAAGCAGCGGATGGGCCACCGCTCTTTTGGTCTGGACGATCTTCGTCGGCACCATTGATAATGTCATCCGTCCCATCTTGATCCAAAAGGGTGCGCAGCTGCCGCTGCTGCTGGTTGTCGCCGGCGTGATCGGCGGCCTGGTGTCATTCGGTCTTGTGGGCATTTTTGTCGGCCCGGTCGTACTGGGAGTGAGCTACATGTTACTCGAGGCCTGGCTATGGGAGGAGTCGGATGAATCTGAAATTGCAGATCTCAAATCTCAGATGTGAAATTGAGATGTGAGATTCGAGGTATGACATTCATCGCGCAATGGACAGTTGCGAGACCGCCGCGGCGATTGGTCGTGCGGCGCAGCATGCTCCTCGCGTGGCTGTGTGCGAGCATGCTACCGCTGCTCGCAGCGCAGCCGGTAGAGGAGCGCGGCGCTTGGCGGACGGCGGCATCGGCACCCATGAAACGCACGGAAGTCGCTGCGGCGACGGCCGGAGGTAAGATCTATGTCGTGGGCGGCTTCGAAGAACCTGCTCTTGGCAATGTGCTGAATTTTGCGATTACCACAGCGGTGGAGGAATACGATCCGGCGACGGACAAGTGGACGACGAAAGCTCCGATGCCGGTCGGCCTTCACCATGTGGGCATCGGAGTCGCGGGCGGACGTCTCTACGTCGTCGGAGGCTACAAACAGTCTGGCTTGAGCGTGTGGGGACCGGTTGCCACCGTATACATGTATGATCCAGCCAGTGACGGCTGGAGCGAGCGAGCGCCGATGCCGACGGCTCGCGGCGCTCTTTCGGTCGCCGTTCACGGAGGAAAGCTCTATGCGATCGGCGGGTATGAGGGACGAGCCAACAGCGCGGCGGTGGAAGTGTACGATCCGGTCCAGAACACCTGGACCTCGCGCGCACCGCTGCCGACTCCTCGAGATCATTTGGCGGCGGCTGCGGCGGGCGGAAAGATCTATGCGGTCGGCGGACGGGTCAAAGGTGATTACCATCGGAATCTGGCGGTCACGGAGGTCTATGACCCGAACAAAGACCGGTGGAGCAAGGCCGCTGATCTTCCCACCGCCCGGAGCGGCATCACGGCCGCTGAAGCCAACGGCCGGCTATATGTGTTCGGCGGAGAAGGTGCCGATGGCACGTTTTCGGAAAACGAGGCGTATGATCCCTCGCGGGACGCCTGGCAGACGATGGTGCCGATGCTCACCGCCCGTCACGGGCTGGGATCGGCTGTCGTCGACGGGCGCATTCATGTGATCAGCGGCGGCCCGACGCCCGGCGGAAGCTTCAGCAATGTGAACGAAGTCTTTTCCCCGCCCGGGCGGGTGCCATGAACGGTGATCCCGGCCAGATCGCCGTCGGCATCGACGTCGGCGGTCCAAGAAAGGGTTTCCATGCGGTGGCGCTGGGCGATCGAGGTGTGTCGGCCGTGCTGTCATCCGACAGTCCTGCGCATGTCGCTGGCTGGTGCCGGGCGCAGGGCGCCTCCGCGATCGGCATCGACGCGCCTTGCCACTGGCGCCTCAGCGGACGTGCAAGGCCTTGTGAACGAGAATTGGCCGGCCTCGGCCTCTCGGTCTTTTCCACACCGAGCCGGGCCGTTGGAGAGGTGCATCCGTTTTATCGTTGGATGGTGAATGGGACCGGGCTATATGCATGCCTTCTCTCCCATTACCGCCTCTACGACGAACGATGCTCAACGGGTGGTCCCTTGTGCTTTGAAACCTTTCCCCAGGCCGTCGCCTGCGCGCTTGCCGGAAAGAGGCTTTTGGCGAAGAACAAGCGGGTGGATCGGCGGCGGCTGCTCGAGCACGCCGGTATCGCGACGGAATCGTTGACCAGCATCGACCAGGTCGATGCCGCACTATGTGCGGTGGCCGCGCAGCATGTCCTGGCAGGCAGCTTCAACGCCTTGGGGGAGGCCGGCGAAGGATTCATCCTCATGCCCGACCACTCACCGTTCGCGTGACATCGCTCCGCCTCATACGCGGACGTGCCCCCGTGCATTAAACCGCTTGACTTGCCACCTCCCTTGCCTTACAACCGCCAACTGTTTGCAGATCAAAAACCTCACCGCTATAAGCCAAACGAGCGCCATACAGTTCGCATGGAATTCAACGGTACGCCACGCACCGACGCCTTTACTCAACGTTGCCGCGACGTCATTCGCTCGCTGACCTTTGAAGCGATTCTGGCTTGCACCGTCTATGGAGCGCCGATGCTGTTCATGATCGGCCCGGCGGCGATTGTAGTGAACCATCCATTGATCATTATCGTGCTTCATAGCGTGCTCGGATTCGGGATGGGTTGGACGATCCACCGGATGGGACATCGCCTGCTGTCGGTGTTGCCGAAGGATCCCAAAACCATCTATCTCTCGCCATCCCTCCGCCTGCCGAAGAAACTCACGTTGTCGCAGTTCATCTGGATGTTGGAGATTCTCGTTGCGGCAGGGGTGTGTTGTGGGGTGGCAGGAAAGCGAGTCATGGGCACCGATCTGATCGCGGGCCTGCTCCTATGTGGGTTCGGATTCGTATTCTACTTTGTCCCAGTGTATATCACCAAATTATGGCGTGAACGCTATTATCCTGCGCTGTCGCTCTTCGGTCCGAGCGAAGCCATGATCAATAAATCCTTTCCCAGTCTGCGTTCTCTCCTTCCCTAAAATGATTTTCCGTTCTGCCACGCGGTCGAAGCAGGCTTGTCCCTTCGCCGATATTAGTACCCTCACAGCCCCGTTGCCGGTTCCTGCCGGTCCCTTGCACAGCGACATTCTGCTAGAGTCTGGTTTCTCAATCCGCCTAGGGTTGAACCCTATGAAAAGCCAGGGGCTACGACCGTAGGGCTTCTCTCCGCTGGCGGCCTTAGGTAGACTCATCCAGAAGGCGGACATTGTGTCGATGCTTGTTGTCATTACCGCGTGCGTGTTGCTGCTGATGCCGGCGGTTCCGCCGCCGGCCTGGGCGGCGTTGGGCGAACCGGCAGCGAGTGTGGAACGTGACCGAGTCATGATGAAAGGCCAGCGGCAGAGCCGAAGCGCGATCGGTTATTCAGTCGATACGCTCACCGTTGCCGGAATGCAAATCAAAGAGTATGTGTCGCCCGACGGGATCGTCTTTGCGGTGGTGTGGAAAGGCACCGGGATGCCGGATCTCAGGGTGCTGCTGGGCGACTACTTCGATGACTACCGCTCAGGCGTTACTGCAGCCCGCGGACGTGCGCCGCGTGTCCGACAGCCGTTTCGGATGAAGAGCGAACGGTTGGTGGTCGAACGCGCCGGCCACTCGCGTTCGTCGTGGGGACGCGCATACCTGCCGACGTACATCCCTGGCGGGATGCAGCCCGAGGACATCCAGTGAAACGGCTGGCGCTCACACTTGTCGTCCTGTGCCTACTTGCTGCGTGCGGTGGCGGCGACGACGGCGGATCTCCGTCGAACGCCGACACCATATCTGTGTCCATCGGGACGTCGAGCACCTGTGTGACGATCAATGAGCTGTGCACCTCCGTCACGATTTGCCAGCCAGGGACAGGCAATTGTCAAACCGTGTCGGATGTCCTCGTCGATATTGGTTCCGTGGGACTCCGCGTCTTCGGGTCCGTACTGTCGACACCGCTGTCGCAAACGGTCGATGCGCAAGGGCGTGCCGTCGGCGAATGCGCCTCTTTTGCCGACGGCAGTACCATCTGGGGAGGGGTGCAAATGGCCGACGTGGTGCTGGGCGGAGGGCCGGCCGTTCGCGTGCCGATACAGGTCATCGCCGCGAGCTTCGGCGGTCAGTCCGCTTCGAGCAATCCCTGTAATGACACGGTGGACGCCAATCCCAAGGATGCAAACTTCAACGGGATTCTGGGCATCGGCCTGTTTCGGCAGGATTGTGGACCGGCGTGCGCACCGGGAACGGGCGACCGCAACAATACACTGTATTTTTCTTGCGACGCCAACTCCTGTGGGGGCACCGTCGTCCCGTTGGCCGATCAGGTGCAACATCCGGTGTGGCTGCTGCCCTCGGGGAACAACGGAGTTGTAATCTCGCTGCCCAACGTTCCGGCTTCCGGCGCTTCTTCTGTGACAGGATCGCTAATCCTCGGCATCGACTCGACGGCCGCTAATACACCGCCAGCGAACGTCGTGCCGGCCAGCAACGGATTTGTCACCACCGTCTACAAAGGACGAATATTTGCGCAAAGCATCATCGATTCCGGTTCGAACGGGCTGTTCTTCCCGGATGCGAGCATTCCGTCCTGCCCGGCTCCGCTGGACGCTTTCTACTGTCCGCCGAACGCGCTCAATCTCTCCGCGACCATCACCGGCATCACGGTGCCGTTTCAGGTGGCCAATACACAAAATCTTGCCGGTACGGGCAACGCTGCCTTCAACAACCTAGGCGGTGAGTTTTCGACCTTCGATTGGGGCCTGCCGTTCTTTCTCGGCCGCACCGTGTTTGTCGGCATCGAGGGGCAATCCAGCAGCCTCGGCGTCACCGGCCCATATTTCGCCTTTTAACTCCGCTGATTTCTCGTGTGTTTCAGTTAGCCGGCGTTGCCATGGACTAACATGTCGTGGAGCGCCTTCACCGTCCCCGGCGCGTGCCCTTCGCTGCGATTATTGACGAGCACGTACGCGCGCCGATGTTCGCCGACCGCTTGCTTCACCAGAGCGACCGTCGCCTCGCGCATCTCCGGAAGCGGACGGACCAGTTTGTCGTACGGCTCATAGGCTTTCACCGCCTCGTGATATTTCTTGTCGCGCGGCGTGAGGAGGCGCACGAGCATGAACGATGCCGTAAACCGCTGCTCGAGCTTCACATGCTGCTGGTCCAGCGTCGGCATCCCGTAGAGGTGGTTGTAAACATGACTCACACCATGCGCTTGAAGGATGCGGCTGTAGTCCGGGCCGATCACGGCGGGATTTCTCACCTCGACGGCATACTTAAACCGGGTCGGCAGGCGTCGCAGGAAGGTATCGAGCTTCGGCAGAAAGACGCCGGGGTCGAGACCCGTCCGCTGGAACTCGAAGATGAAGGGTCCCGTGTGCGCCTCGAATGCCTCGGCAAACGGCGGCAGGACCTGATCGAGGAAGTAGTCCGCGTCCAAGAAGCGCGGATTGGGACCTGCTTTGCTGCGATAGCGAAGACCCGGCGGGAATTCCGGTATCGTGATTTCTTCCCAGACCTTCGCGCAGGCTTCAAATCCCTTCGGCAGCATCGACGCATAGCGCTCGAGCTGCGTGGCAGTGGGAGGGCCGTAAAACGTGAAGTCGAATCCGACCGTGCGAAAGAGTGGTTCGCCTTGGTACTCGTAGCGCGCATATTCTGTAAGGCAGTCCTGCTTGAAACGACCTTTCGGGTACGGCTGCTTATACACCTCGCCTTTCCAGCCTTCGTAGGTCCACGTGGAAGTGCCGAAGAGCACCAGCGGAGACAACGCCATGGCGGCATTGTACTCTGGCGGTGTCCGGCAAGGACATCCCAGGCGACGTCCTGTGGAGTCCTACCGGGACTCGGGCGCGATATCGATGTCGGCAAGGACGCCGTAATGATCGGACGGCCACAGCACGGTGCCGTCGGGCAAGCGGCCTGGCTGATCAAACACCACGCGGCTGGATCGAACCGAGGCCTTCGATGCTCGACCGTTCAACAGCAAAATGAAGTCCACACGCCTGGACACCGTAGGTTCGGAAGACTCGATCCGTTGCCACACCGTCGGTCCATTGATGCCGGGGTTCACCGTCCTGAAGGCGTCGGTGAAGCCGGCTTCGGTTCTGAGCCTGGTGAGGACGTCCGACGTCTCGGGCGTATTGAAGTCGCCCATGAGCATCGACACGCCATCCCCCTGACGGTTGCGCACGATCTCGCCGACGCGCTCCATTTGACATTCATCACCACGGCCCGTGTGAGTGGAATAGACGCGGAGCGGTCCCCACGTTGTCGAGATGGTCGTCTCAAGCAGAATCCGCGGTTCGAGCCACTTGGTGCAGCGGGGCAGCCCATGGACGCCTGAGCTGGTGATCGGAAAGCGGCTGAGAATGGCCGATCCCTCTTTGAAGCCCATCACGGTGACAAGGAGCCAATCCAGCGGCGCAAGGCCGAAGACATGTTCGGTGGCCGCTTCGAAGACTAGATGGAAACCCAACGCCTTGGCCAGCCGTTTGGGCACGCTGCCGTGCCTGCGGCTGTCTGATGCCTCCTGCAACGCGACGACGTCCGGGTCGAGCGCCTTCAGCTCCCGGATCGCCATGTCGAGCCGTTCTTCGAGATGCGTGCGCCCGTCTAAGAAACCTGAGCCGGCGCCATCATGCAGGAGATTGTAGGTGACTACGCGCAAGGGCCGAGGGCGGTCCGCCGGCTCGGCAGCCCCCGCGCCGACGATGGGATGGGCGAGAAAGATCAGCAGCACCGCAGCCGAAAGACTTGAAACCGTCATGAGCGGCTCTGGTGCCGCGGCGGCGGCCGGCGGCGGTTATCCCGCATGCGGCGCCGCGCACGCGAGCTGAGGAGAAGCAGGCTCTGAGAATTGCTTGGCCAGATCGCCGGACAACGGCACGCTCCGCTCGTAGATGGGAAAGTTGTAGGCATCATCGGCTGTGAGGCCGAACTTCTTGATCAGCATCTGATGCTGCCCTTCTGTCTGAATGTGATATCGCACACGGACTTTGAGATGCACGCCTGCGAGTTCCTTTGGCACGCGGTACGAAAAGGTGTAATCGCGGCTGGCCAACGGCAAGAGGCGATTGTCGTACAACTCGATGATGGCCGGCTGCCATATGATCCATCGTCCCATCGTGTTCGTCTGTTCCTTGAGCACCTTGTTGTTCTGGTCCGTGACCATGAATTCAACCGTAAAGTGGCGATCAGGGTCGCCCGTCGGCAGTTTATGGCCGGCGCCGGAATTCATGAGCGTCAGTGTCAGGTTCAAGTCATCGCCCGGCTTGGGAAGGGGGGGATCGGCCGTGACCTTGACGGCCACCGCGCTCTTCACCATTTCAGGGTCGTGCCCTCCTCGCCACAGATGCTGACGGCCGCGGCGGATCGGTGAATTGACGGCCGCCGGCCGATCGATCTCCGGCATATGACAACTCTGGCAAATGAATTGCCGCTCCTTCATATAGTAGCCACCCTCGTATTCGGCATAAGTGCCGCACGGTCCTCCGTTGTAAAACTGTGCGGGGCCGCCCACGACGCTGTGACAGCGATAACAAACCTGGGTTGTGCGGAAGTTTGGATCGAACTTTGTCGGGTGCGGCGCGGCAGAATCCTCGAACGGTCCAAGAATCACGCCGTCACGGACATGGCAGGCGGCGCAGGAGACGCCTTCCTGTTGGTAATCGGCATCATAGTTTTGATTGGGGACCTGGACGGCCCGCTCCACGCGCGCGCGCGGGATGTCCTCGACGACGGTCGGTTGTTGATTCTGCAGCGGCGCATGGCAGTTGAGACACACCCAGCTATGTTTGTCCTTGGTCCAGTAGGCATGGAAGAACGGATCGTTGTATGCATACGAATGGATGCTGGTCTTCCATTCCTTATAGATTTCGGTGTGACAGGTGCCGCAGGATTCGGCTTTCAGGCTCGTGAGGCCCTCGGGAATTTTCTGGTAAGGGATCGCATGAGCATAGTCCGAGCGTAATCCGAATATGACGGTGGGTTTTATTTCCGTGTAATAGACGTAGGCTGCCCCGGCCAATACGCTCACGCTCGCGAGAACTCCTATTACCCATCGCATCCGGTCATTCTCCTACAAGAGACAGTGTGCGTTTCACTTGTCGCGGCGGACAACGCGTCGATAGACCACGGGTAACAAAAACAGCAGGCCAAGTGCGGTAAACGCGAGCAGCAGCCGCGGGGATGCCAGTTCGGCCAGCGAATTGATCGTTCCGAGTTGACGGCCGGCGAACGTATAGGCAAGGCTGCCAGGGATGATGCCGAGCGCCGTGGCTGCTGCGTACGTGCCGACGTTCATTCTGGTCAACCCCGAGAGCAGATTCACCAGGAAGAACGGAAAGAGCGGAATCAGGCGCAACGTGAGGAGATAGTTAAAGGCGTTCTGAGCAAAGCCGGCCTGAAACGCCTCGAACCGATGTCCAAAGCGCTGCTCCACCCAATCGCGGAATAGATATCGCGCGGCAAGAAAGGCCAGCGTCGCTCCGGCGGTCGCGCCGATGTTGACATAGACAGCTGCCCACAAGCTTCCGAACAGAAACCCGCCTGTGAGCGTCATCAGTGCGGCTCCCGGCAGCGAGAATGCCGTTTGCACGACGTACAGAAGAATGAAGAGCAGGACTGCCGGCACATAGTGGTCCCCGGTGAAGGCAAGCAGATTGTCACGATTGGCCTTGAGGACGTCGAGACTCAGATAGGCCATGACGTCGAAAAAATAAAACACGGCGATGGCGATCACGAACAGCGCCGCTACAAAGAGTTTCCCATGGAGGGACGCCGTATTCCGCGCGTCCGCCGCAAGGACTGGTGGCTCAGGCGACATTGAAACGCTCCCGACCCGTCTTTAGAGTAGATTCGAATGGACCACGACTCACACACACTCGGTGCCGCGTCTTCTGGCTTTCGGCTTGGCCTGGGGAAGCGGATTCTCCTCGTTGCGGCGAGCCTTGCATCGGCTTACGCCATCGCGTTGGCCACGTTCATGATCCGATGGATGCACTTCTGGATCCGAGGCCCGTACTTTTTCCCGTATCTCATGGTCTTTCTCGCGGCGCTGGCACTCTTGCTGTTGTGGTGGACGAGCCGTCATCATAATCGACCGCTTCCGTTCCTCTCAACTGCCGGCTACTCCGTCGTTGCGGGGTATGTTGCGGGGCTGATCGCTATGGGGCTCCATCCCGTCTTTCAAAGCGGCGGCGTTCAGCATATGCTCGACGCACTCCGGTTTCCAACGCTCGAAGCCGCAGTCGCATTTTTCTGGTTTCCGGTCCGGCTGGCGACCTGGCTTTTCGGTGTCATTACAGGGAGCGTCATGGTTATCCTCAGCCGGCGTTGGAGACGGATGAGAGCATCTTGAGGTCGCAGTGAGTGTATCTTTGTTTTCCAGATTCAATGATCGGTTGCCAATGGCCGCCGGGAAGGAGAGGTCCCACATGCTGAAGATCGTCTTTGCCGTCGTCCTCCTCATGGTTCCGGCCGAGGTTTTGGCCCACGAGGAGGCACCGGCAAAACCGGCGATGACCGTCATCGGACAGGGCCACATCCTGTTGACACCCGATACCGCCTTTGTGACGGTCAGCATGGAGACCACGGGAAGAACTGTAGGCGATGCCGAACGCCAGAATCGCATGGTGATGAGCAAGGTCGTGGAGCGTTTGAAGGCCTTGCAGATCGAGAACGACAGAATCCAGACGGCGTCCTTTACCGTTTCACCGCAGTACAAACCAGCGCCGAAACGTGCGGACGCACCGCCGGGGCCCCCGGAGATCATCGGATATATCGTCGGCAATACCAT
>JBKPSD010000002.1:0-22076 GCA_046734935.1 Nitrospirota bacterium | reverse complement strand
GAACGTCGCAAGCTGGACGGACCTTTCTGGGGAGCCGACGTTGACTTCCGCGGCGGTGATCTTCTTGCCCAAATCCGAGCGCAGCCAATTCACCGTCGCAATGCTCGTATCCTGAGAAAGGGTGTCGAGGAGCCGCGAGCGGATCTGTGGCTCAAAGCGATCCGACGATAAGGCATCGACGAAGCTTTGGCGAAGCTCCTGTCGCACACTCTTGGGCATCGGATTCCGTCGATCCAGTCCGGCCAGCACTTGGTCGACGAGAGCCATATACTCGGTAGGCAAGCGTGGGATCTGCTGTTTCAGCCCAGAACGATCTATCAGTTCGTCAACGAGCTGCTCATCCGAACCCGAAATGGCTAAAGTGGGAATGCCCAGTACCAACACGACAGTCAGTGCGAAGGGTCCGAAAAATGATGTTCTCAGGCGTCGTATCATGAGATGCCGAATCGGTTACGGGGAGCATAGGTAATCGTCTGGAATGACAACAATCGGCCAAAAGTAGTGCGGCAAAAGCGACCCGCCCGACTCGAGCGTCGAAACCGTTTAACGGGGAATACTGCGGGTGGAGTCTGCTTGAGGTCACGAGACGAAGTGCGGCGGGGCCGACGAACCTCGGCACCGCACTTCGAGGTGCGGTTCGAGGATGTTCCTTAACCGCGGCGAGCCGCCTCGATTGCGGCAATATCGATCTTTGTCATCTCCATCATCGCGTCAAACGCGCGCTTGGCGGCCATGGGATCCGGATCGGTTATCGCGTCCGTCAGGGCCACCGGCGTAATCTGCCAGGACAAGCCCCATTTGTCCTTGCACCAGCCGCACGCACTCTCTTCGCCTCCGTTGCCCACGATTGCGTTCCAGTAGCGATCGGTTTCCGCCTGGTCAGCGGTTGCCACTTGAAATGAAAAGGCTTCGTTGTGCTTGAACGCCGGTCCACCATTGAGCCCAAGGCAGGGAATTCCCAATACGGTGAACTCGACTGTCAACACGTCGCCTTTCTTGCCCGACGGAAAGTCTCCCGGCGCTTTGTACACCGCACCAACGGATGAATCAGGAAACGTCTTCGTATAAAACTGCGCCGCCTCCTCGGCGTCGCGATCGTACCAAAGGCAAATTCTGTTCTTTGCCGGCTTCATATCATTGCTCCATCGTGATGACCGCCCGACGACAGCGTCAACGATGCGATCGCCGTCGGGGATGAGTTCCGCAAATCGATTGCGCTTGATCAATCACTGAAGTCTACTCGATGCACACTGAACAAGAAAAGTCCGCAGGACGCAGAGCCCATGATCGATATTGACAGCCATCCGCCACAATCCGACAATCACGGAACGGTGAGCGCGCTTGTAATGGTGAGGCGGCCATGAACGAGGTGATGCGACGTCGAATAGAGGCGCAAGGGTTTCTTGGACTGGATGACCAGACCGTTGGCCGTCTTAATTACTCGCTACGACTGTCGCCTGCCATCTGCATGATTTGGGCCGCGATTGGCACGGCGCTTGAGTCCTCTGCGGTGCTGTGGGCTTTGGCTCCATTCGCCTTGTTAGGGGCCTTGCTTCCCGGCCATCCTTTCGATCTTCTCTACAGATTCGGGGTACAACCATGGACGAGCGGGCCTTCTATTCCGTGCTATGCGCCCCCTCGCAGATTTGCCTGCCTTCTAGCTACAGTCATGATTGCGGCCGCTGCATGGAGTTTTCAATCAGGACGGACCTTGTCTGGTCAGGTCTTCGGATGGGCACTGGTATGCGCAGCGTTCGTGAATGTAACCACTGGATTCTGTATTCCTTCGTTTATCTATGGGCTTATTTTCGGGAAACCTACCGCCTGCAACGTCAGATAGGGCTCAGCACTTAAAGCGGACATTCATGTTCTTAGGGCCAAAGGTTCTTCAACATGACGAGCGCGGATCCCGCACCCAATCGCACCGTCAAGACAAGCAAATAATCGAGTAGGTTTTTCATGGCTGCTATCCATTGCCCCGCGTTGAGGACATATCTAGCAACTGCTGGACCAATAGATAGATCAAAGTTTTTCAGTCAACAAGAAACCGAGAGCCGCAACTATATCAAGGCCTTGAACGGTCAAGTCCGTTTAGGCACGCAGCGTCAGCCCCCGCCTCTCTGAAGAAGCCGCGTTATTTTTGGTATGGAAATAGATACAGCGACCAAACAGATACACGGGGAAAGGGAACGCAGCGGATTTGGACATAGAACAGCTCGTGGCGTCTCCTCCTTGTTGCGAAACCAGCGCCATGCAGCCTAAGATTGGACTCACTGCGAAAGTTTCATGCCCTGCTGTGGACTCACGCGCAAATCGTCGACGACGAGACGCAGGTGCACGATGAGAACGAAAGAGGGTGATTCTTCGGCCTGTTCTACGTATCTTCTCCAAGCCGTGGTTCTCTTTCTATCCGGTTCGTTCATCCTCTCCTCATTCAATCTGGTTCAAAGCCAAGCCGACGCCGCTGGCGGAGGTCAGACGAAGTTCCAACGCATACCGACACAGTTCATCGCGGCATTGGGCGACCCACGTGCGACCTCCGGGAGCGGCGCGCAATCGTGGGGTCTGTGGCATGTGGACCCTGGTCCGCGGGGTGTCGAGCTGAGCAACTATAAGCGGTTGAAGGATGCAGATGGAGTGGCCCCCGCGCGCTGGAAATTTGACGGCAGAGACTGGTGGATGGAGGAACACGGCTTGATCATGGAGCAGCCGACCTTCCCACTCCCTGCCGGCAAATATATGGTCACGCGAGCGCGCGACGTGACGGCCGTGCTGACGATTCATCCCGCCGACGCGAATGGCGACAGGCACTGGGACCTCGATAAAGGCGCGACGCTCTACGACGTGACGCACCTGGCCTGCCGCTCGGCGCGCTATACACCGGCGGCGGTTGGTGGTTCATGCTCGCCGGCAAACGTGCAGAAGACGGCGTTTCCAGTTGCACCAGGGGGAGCGATGCCGCCGGTAGAGGGCTGCACGAAGCAAGACTACGCGGTTCTCATCGTGACCGCCGTAGGCGTTGAAGACTGAATACACCAATTGGGGCATTCTACCGCCCCAGAACGCCGACGCACCCCGACCGAACCCGCCAGCTGCTTGGGGCAGTCCCGTCAAGCCGCGCGCGGGTACACACGAACGGTTGCCTTTCCGACTTCTTTCTGACCGCGTTGTTCTTCGGCCACGGGCATGGGCTGCTCAATCGCTCCCTGTCTCGACAAAATCTCCGCAGCTTGATCCATTTGGTCGTCACTAACGCGAACGGCGATCACAGTTCCCCCGCGGCGCATGCCTTCTTCATAGAACCTACGGTCCTCTGCGAAGCCAGAAGAATCCTTCAGCGACTCCCAAAAAGTTTGTTCTAATTCCCTTGAAGAATCGGCTCGCGAACGGTCGTACAGAACAATGTTAGGACTGGCAATATGGGCGCGAATGAGGTCGCCCTTTGCCCGTCGTGCCTTAGCACGAGTTTCAAAGAGACCAACAATGGTGTGCATCGGTTTGCTCCTCTATTAGTTGCAGGATTTACGGTAAGAGGTGTGATGACCCTTGCGAGGGCTATCTTGGAGACTACGCCTGGGATGACTGAGTGGCTATCAGGGAAACCGCTAGAGACGAACCGGAAATTTTCGCACCGAACTAGGAATCTTTATCTTGACACGTTTCGCAATGAAACACTGGGGTCGCGAATTGGAGTCGTCGCATACGGAAAGCCGCAACGTATGACCGACGACCCGTCCATAATCCCACACGACTGTAAGCGATCGCTGATGGACAAATCCCTATCTCGGTCCGGACTATCAAGCTGGCTTCGAATGCTGGCGCACTGACTCACCCCACACACGACTGAATCATTTCAAATCAGCAAGAGTACGAAAAGAAACGATGCAGAATCGCGGAGGACGAACGACAGACAGGAGCGCAGAAAGCATCAACCCCGACGACGACTGAAGCGATCCGGATAAAGTGAGACGAATTCCCGGACGCTCATTGGCGGCCGGCCGGTTAGCCGCTGCACGCCGTCAGCCATCCGGTCATACCGACCGGCTCTGTGCAGCTCGGCCATCGTGACCAGATGCTGGGCCACATGCTCAGGCACCTGCGCCTTTTTTAGGTTTTGCTCCCACTCTTCGTGAGGCACGTCACGGTACGTGATCTCCCGATTCAGCGCCTCTGAGAATTCCTTGGCAACCCCATGCAGGTCCTGCGACCGCGGCCCCGTGAGTTCATATATCCGGCCAATGTGCGTCCGAGGATCAGCCAGAACGGCAGCAACGACCCGAGCCACATCAGCCGCAGCAACCGGAGAAGTCTTCCCCCGTCCGAACGGCAATTCAATGCGATTATGGTCGCTGACCGTCGGACCGGCCAAAGGGAACAGGCTCTCAAGGAACATCGTCGGCCGGATGGTGACCACCGGCACGCCGGACCAGGCAAACGCCTGCTCACTCAACCAGTGCTGCCGCTGCTGGTGGCTCGGAGTGGTGTTGTGGATACTCATCTCGGAAACGGTCATCTGCGACATGTTTACAAGGGCACTCACGCCGACTTCCCGGGCGACGGTTGCCATGGTCACGGCCGCCTCCAGGTACCCGGCCGATACCGACATGCCGAAATACACGGACTGGCAACCCCGCACGACCCGATAGACGTCCGCCGGCTCGAGTAAGTCCCCCACAACCACCTCCGCACCGGCGTCCCGCAAGCCTATAGCCCTATCGTCCTCGCGGCGAACCATGGCGCGAACCGTCAGACCGCGATCAAGGAGCAGGCCGGTCACGGTTCGGCCAACCGCCCCGAGCTGACCGGCTGCCCCAGTGACGAGTATCGGTCTATGATCTCCCCTGTCACTTGCCGTCATTTTCCGGCGCTGCTCCGGAGTTCATCAAAGATCTTCCCTACCTTTCAGTGGGGAGACGCTCCTTTAGGTATGGTGAACGCCACGGTTTTGGATTGTTCGACGACGCCCTGGTGGACGGCATTGACCAATTCGATCTTGATCTTGTGCGGACCGGGCGGCAACAAGGCCACGTCGATTGGGGCAGTACTCATGTGCGCCCATAACCACGGCAGGTCGTCCACCTGTATGTGCAGATGACCGACCGGTGGCGATGCGTTGAGGTGTTCCTTGCCGGACATCGATCCGATGTTCACATTCTCCGCCCGCCATGTAATCCAAACGATGCCTTTAGCCAGCAGATCAGGTACTGGGGCGTCCACGATGAGTTTGGCTTGAGGCTCGTTGGTCAGCGCCTCTTGTTGGGCTTGGACGGTGACAACGCCGGATACCAACGCAACGGCCACCAGTAGTAAGGCGATCCGTTTCATAGAGTCTCTCCTTTCGTTCATCGCAGTGAGTTGCAAACACCGTTGTAAGGCTTACGCCTTACCTCTCGTTCTCGGACGATTTCATCCGGCTTTCTCAGCGAGGAGGGATTTTGGTCCATCAGGTCGATGCGACCGTATCGCTTTCATGAGGCCAACGATCACAGGAAGAGGTTCAGCTGGGACGATGCGTCCACATTTTACGTACGTTGTTTGAACGATAAATACTGTCAGAATTGACAGGGACTACATTCTGATTCAGCAGATGAAGACGCCGGCCCGCTCGCCGATCTGCAACTACTCAACGCAGAACACCCACAAGGCTACTTCTCTTGCTTTCAATCCTCATTGAGCACCAATGGGAGTGAACTTCGTATCGTCAAAGGTGTCCTTGATGGTCTTCCAGACGGCCGCTTCTGACTCATGAAGCTGATCTCCAGCGGTTGGTGGTTCCTGGGCTCCCTTCATCTCTCCCAATCGGGGATCCGCATATTTCCACCGGTGCGCGATGCCGTTCTTGTCGTACAGATACCGCACCGTACCCCCACCGATACTCCACTCGCAGATTTCGCTCCCTACGCCCTGCATGACGCAACGGACCGGCGTGCCTCGCTCTATGATCCGATGGTCTTTATATTGGCCGAGCCATTGGTCAAACTCCTCGGACAACGCTCGCCGCTCACGATCTTGTGTGGAGGCGCATCCCATGACGCCGAGGAGGACACCCACTCCGACGATCAGCAGAGAGAAGGTGCGGCAACAGGAGAGCAAAGGCGATGTCATGGCGATTGTGCGCTGTTCACCGTTTCCGCACGTTTCTCTTCGAGCTCCGTCCAGCGAGTATAGAGCCGGTCGACCTCGGCCTGCGCCGCATGAAGCGCGGTTAATCGTTCTTGAAGCATCTCCGCAGCCGACGCAATCGCCGGATCGTCCGCTGCCGTCCGGCACGCAATGACCCTCTCCTCAGCGTTGAGGATCCTTGCTTCAATTGTCTCCCATTCTTGCCGCTCTCTGTACGATAGCCCTTTCTTTTTCGGAGACGGCGCCCCCTCGCCTTTTGCTCTGGCCGGCGGCTCACGCTGTTCGTTCTCACCCCTTCGGAGTTCCCCGCCCTTGCGGGATTGCGCGGACTCCCATTGCGCATAATCGGCAAACCACTCGGCGCGGCCGGCGCCGTCCAGCGCGAGCAATTTTGTAGACACACGGTCGAGCAGCCACCGGTCGTGGGTGACGAAAACCAACCCCCCGGTGAATTCCATCAGACTGTCTTCCAGAACATCCAGCGTCGGAATATCGAGATCGTTGGTGGGCTCGTCGAGTATCAGCAGATCGGCCGGTTGCAGCATCAGCTGGGCGATGAGCAGGCGCGCCTGCTCTCCACCTGACAGGCGCGAGACCGGCAAATCGAGCTGTTCTGGCCGAAAGAGGAAGCGCTTGGCCCATGACATCAGATGGACAGCCTTCTCCTGATAGATGACCGTCTCGCCGCCGGAGGGCGCGAGCGCTCGCCGCAACGTTGCCTGCTGATCCAGCGACTCACGATGTTGCTCGAATGCGACGACTCGCAGGCGGTCGGCCCGCGTGATCGTCCCGGCGTCGGGCTTCAGCACGCCGGCCAACACTTTGAGGAGCGTCGACTTTCCGCTCCCGTTCGGCCCCAAGAGGCCGATTCGATCTCCCGGACCAATGTGCAGATCGAGGTGACGGAACAGCAGGCGCCCGCCGATCGATGTGGCCACGCCCGTGGTGACCAGCAGTTGCTTCGATTTCCGTCCCGAGGCGGTGAAGTCAATACCGGCCGATGCCGAGGACTGTCTGGATTCGATCTCGTCCAACTCCTTGATCATCCGTCCGGCGGCATCGATCCGTGCCTTGGCTTTCGTGGTTCGAGCCTTGGGTCCCCGGCGCAGCCATTCCACCTCGTGCCGCACGCGATTCGCGAGGGACGCCTGGTACTCCGTCTGCGCCTGCAGCGCAGCGTCCCGCTGCTCGAGAAAGTCGCTGTAGCGGCCCGTGACCTGAAACATGCCGTCGGGATAGCTGCGGTTCAATTCCCAGATGCGCGTCGCCACGGACTCCAGGAATCGACGATCATGGCTGATGGCGAGAAAGGCATGGGGTTCGGATTTCAAGAGCGTTTCCAGCCAGAGAATTCCCTCGACATCCAAATGGTTCGTCGGCTCATCCAGCAACAGCATGTCGGGTTCGAGCATCAGCGCCCTGGCAATCGCCAACCGTTTCTTCCAGCCGCCCGAAAGCGTCCCGATCGGTTGATCGGCGCGACTAAAGTTGCCAAGGCTGAGCGCCTTCGCGATTCGCCCTCCTTCCTCATGCGGATCGAGCCCTTCAACGACTAACACCTGCGCCAGCAGGGCTTCGACGGTCTGCTCCTCTGCGAACAGCGGGTCCTGCGACACATATGCAACCCGCGCATGCCGCCGGACGGATCTCGTCCCGCTGTCAGGCGCTTCAACCCCGGCTAAAATTTTTAGGAGTGTGGACTTTCCTGATCCGTTGGGTCCGATCAATCCGACATGATCTCCTTCACTGATGTTCAGCGATAGATCGCGGAAGAGAGGTTTCACCCCAAAACTCTTGCTGATCGACTCGCAACTGAGCAGGACAGTTGGCGGCATGACTTGGCAGTGTACCCGATCCCCGCTCCCGAACGGTAGTTATCTTGATCCCCGCAATCACGAAGATGCTTCGCATTGTGGCAAGGCCACTTGAACAGTCTGCGTTTGGATAAGATATGCCGCGCCCGGACGCCGACGCGTCAGCAAATAGAGAACGCCCGCGGAGGTTGGAGAGTTTAGTGGCCTGGCTCGACGGTGGTAGGCGGCCGTAGAGGTTTTCTCTGGTTTTCCCGGTCTTCGTCGATTAACTTCAACGCGTCCAGTTGGGATTCTAAGTCATGAATGCGCTTGTCTTGCTCCTCGATACGTTTATCTCGCTCCTGAATTTGCTTCTGAAGAGATTGCACCCTTCCTGACATCTCGGGATCGCTCTTATGTTCCACCTTCGTGGCCGGAGTCACTCCACATGCAGTGAGAGCGGAACAGGCCAGTAGCGCGCCCATTATCCTGCGAATACTCTGTAACGCGGACGAATTCATGCGTCTACCGTGATTGTGACAGGCTGATCACAGTATACCAGTAAAACGTTGCGCGGCACGTTGGGGAAAAGAAGAATAATTCACATTTGGCCATTGTTGTGAGACGCTTCCATAAGACATGAAAAGAGCCGTCGTTCTGATCAGTATTGTGCTCACCGCCTGTTCTGCAACAGTTCCTGCGACCATGAGGATCGAAAAACATCACATCCTGCGAGGCTCCGCGAGCGGAAAGATCGGGAGGGATGCGGTTATTTCCGTGAAAAGTATCGAGGGTCTGTCGTGCACGGGGAAGATGTTTATTCCTGTCACGGAGACGACGACTGAAGGTACGATCCAGTGTAACGACCAGCGGAAAGGAAATTTTATTGCGAAGGGCAAGGGCGACTCGTGGGCCGCAGAAGGGAAACTGAACGATGGGTCAAAATTCTTGATTGTGCTTGGAACGAAAAGAACACCGCTGGAGTATTAAGGCGAGAGGTCCTCGTCGCCAAACGGTCCTTCTGATGCAACACAGTCCGATCTCGTCGATGATATCGACTTTCTTCCTACCATCTCGACTTGCCGACCCTCGTCTTTGCTCGCTTGAGGCACTCGATAGACTTAAGCTCTCCTTACTGTCTGACAGGTCGGATGGATCATTATTGTGACGCTTACGCTTAATACACGTATTTGATTACGCCATTCGGCCCTATTGCTTCGCTCATAACGCAGTTCTACTATTAGCTTCGCTAAAAGAACCGAGCGCTACGCGTGAGTTGCGTCTAAGGTGAAAGCTCCCATGCCCGGCAATGAGCTGGCAATCGGTACGAGTGCAATAGATCCTCTGCCTCGCATTCGCCCTCTCACTGAAACTGTTCTTCGTTTGGCAGATCCCCTTCGGCAGGGATTGAGCCCCCTCCAGATATGGGTTCTGCTATGCAGTCTTGGCGCAGGCTATGTGCTCGCCGGAAAGCTGGGCCTTCAAATGGCGGTGTTTCATCCCAGTGCGACTCCCGTTTGGCCTCCGACGGGAATCAGCCTCGCGGCTTTTCTTCTCTTTGGCTATTGGGTGTGGCCCGCTGTCTTTCTGGGGGCATTGGTCGTCAATGTGACAACCGTTGGATCGATAGCGTCCTCTCTCGGCATCGCAACTGGGAACACCTTGGAAGGGCTCGTGGGCGCGTACCTGGTCAACCATTTTGCGAACGGTCGAAAGCTCTTCGGGCAACAAGGCGATACGCTGAAGTTCGTGCTTCTGGCTGCTCTTCTCAGTACCATCGTGAGCCCCACGATCGGGGTCACGAGTCTCTCTCTTGGAGGGTACGCAGACTGGGAGAACTACTGGGCGATTTGGATGACTTGGTGGCTCGGTGATGCCGTAGGCGCTCTCATCGTCACGCCGGCAATCATTCTCTGGGCATCAGACCCCTCTCTTAATTGGAGGCGCTCCCGACTGCTGGAAATAGGTCTTTCGATCACGCTGCTCTGCGTCGTCACATGGATTGTCTTTCAGAGCAGCCAGGCGATGACCGCGCCTAACTATCCGCTTGCCTTCCTGAGTCTCTCTATTTTGATATGGGTGGCAGTCCGGCTTGGGCTTCGTGAGACAGTGACAGCCATCCTGGTGTGCGCAGGGATCGCCATTTGGGGAACGTTGCGCGGCTCTGGTCCCTTTGCCCGTATCAATCAGCATGAAAGCTTGCTGTTATTGCAGGCCTTCATCGCCGTCATTGCCGTGACCGCAATGGTGTTGGCCGTAGGCGTGGCCGAGCGCCGGCGCGCCGAACAGGAGCTTGATGAGCTGAACCAAAGCCTCGAACGTAGGATTCAGGAACGAACGAGTACTCTCCAGGCGACCGTGGAGCAACTTCAAGAGTACGACCGGCTGAAAAGCGCCTTCGTCGGTGTCGTCTCTCATGAATTGCGGACGCCGCTTACCTCCATCTTGAGTCTTTCAGAGAACTTAGTGGGCGAAGTGGCAGGTCCGTTGAACGAAAAACAACAGCACTATGCCTCCCGAATCCAAGCCAATGCAGACCGGCTCAGGCGCATGCTCAATGAATTGTTGAACCTGTCCAAGCTCGAAGCGGGCAAAATGGAGTTGCGCCCTATGGCTCTGTCCCTTCAAGAGCTACTGAGTGATCTTGTTGAGGCCTTTCAGCCTCTCGCCCATCGGAAATCGATCATCATGGACGTGGGCTCCATGGAGAGCATGCCAAAAGTTCGCGCGGACCGGGACAAGCTCTACGAAGTGCTCGCTAATTTACTCGAGAATGCGATCAAGTTTACGCCAGCAGGCGGTAGCGTCCGTATCAGTGCCCAAGTTCTGGACGATCGGCATATCAAGATGAACGTCTCGGATACAGGATGCGGGATCTCTGAAGAGCATCTGCCCAGGATCTTTGACAAGTTCTATCGGGTCCAGCAGGAATCCGGACATGCGACAGGGTCCGGCTTAGGGCTCGCCATAGCAAAAGGGCTTGTTGAGTTGCATGGGGGAACCCTTGCAGTCGAGAGCGCTCCAGGAAAAGGGACTCAGTTCCACTTCACCCTGCCCTATACAACTTAGCCTCCCTCAGCTCCCTCTATTGATTTTCTCGGGTGTTTGTCCGATCCTTTCCGTTCTTGCGAGGCTGCTAGAGCTTCCATGAATGCCGAGCCAATCGTGTCCCATCATTCGTCCATCCTCATTGTTGAGGATGATCCGGACCTCTCTCTTGCCCTGGAACATTATCTTCAACATGAAGGCTACACGGTGCGTTGCGCGAGGACGGGAAGGCAGGCACTGCAGGAAGCTGAAGACCACTCGTTCGGGGCAGTACTTCTGGATTTAGGATTGCCGGACCTCAATGGTTTCGCCGTGCTTCGGGGACTGGAGGAACTGGACCCTCTGCTTCCGGTCATTGTCCTCACCGCATCCATTCAAGAACAGTACACCGTGGAATCCCTTCGCCGTGGAGCCTTCGGCTATATCACCAAACCTTACAACCGGGATGAGCTCAAGATTACCGTCCGTCAAGCCATTGAGGTCCGTAAGTTGGTATTCAAGATGAATCGTGTCGAGAATGCGCTGACTGCAAAAGAAGAGCAGTTCCGGCAGGTCGTTCATACCGCACCGGATGGGATTGTCTTGGCTGATGGCGAGGGCAGAGTTGTCTCATGGAACTCCGCTGCCCAACGGCTCTTTGGCTACACGGAGAGAGAGATTCTTGGGCAGCCGCTGACCATCATCATGCCAACTCGCTACCAAGAGGATCATCTTCGGGGGCTTGAGATCGTGAAGGCCATGGGCGGAAGCATCCAGACCGGGAGAACGATCGAGTTGTATGGCCTTAAAAAAGACGGCAGCGAATTTCCCATTGAGCTGTCGATCAGCACGTGGAAATCCGGCGGGCAGATGTTGAGTTGCGGCATCATCCGCGACATCACGCTGCGGAAGGAGGCTGAAGCGAAGCTTCTCAAGCAGCAGATTGAGCAACAGGTTCTGTTAGATCTCATTCCGGCGATGGTCTGGTACAAGGATACGCAGAATCGGATCTTACGGGTCAACCGGCAGGCTGCAGAATCGATTCACAAAACCGTGGCTGAGATCGAAGGCATATCCACCTATGATCTCTATCCCGAGGAAGCGGAGAAGTATCATCGGGATGACCTCGCAGTCATTGCCACGGGCGACGCAAAACTCGGAATTGTCGAACTCTATGAAACATCACCCGGTGAAAAGCGGTGGGTTCAGACTGACAAGGTACCCTACCGTGATACTCAGGGCGGTGTGATCGGAGTCTTGGTCTTTGCCCAAGATATTACTGAACGCGTGAAAGCGGAAGCGGCTCTCCAGGAGAGCGAACGTCAGTATCGGCTCTTGATGGAGGAGGCTTCAGATGCCATTGTTGCTGTGGACATGGAAGGGTATTTCAGGCTGGTGAATGCCAAGGCGTGTGAATTGTTTGGCTACACGAGAGATGAGTTACTCCGGCTTCATGTCAAGGAAACCTACATCCCGTCAGAAAAAGACATGGCCCAGCAATGCCTTAAACAACTGCGCGAGGGCAACACCTTGTGCTTGAAACGATTGTTCCAACGCAAGGATGGGACGGCCATTTCCGTCGAAATCAGGGGCAGGAAAATGTCCGACGATCGTTATTTCGCCATTGTGCAACAGCTCGATGCTCAGTAGTACATCCTCGACAGACGAAGCTCTTCACATGCGTCGGCAAATGAATCCGGACGCCGAAGCAAGTCGGCCAGGCATTTCGCACGCCTCTGTTAAGAAAACCAGACTCCGAGATAAGACTTCAGTACAATGCCTCCATATAATGCGAGCCGTCGTTGCGCATTGAACAACGCGTCAATACACACTCAACGGAGGGTTGCCATGAACACCACTCGCATCATCGGATTCGCAGCGGCTGTGCTGCTCGCCAGTGCCATCCCCGGCTACGGAACGGAGTCAACGGCGCCGCCGGCGTCCCCGAAGAGTCCTTCGAGCACGGTCCCTCTCTACACGGACCTCGGCTCCCACCACAAATCCATCTCCACAAAGGTCCCGGCAACACAACAGTACTTCGATCAAGGCCTGAGATTCGTCTACGGGTTCAATCATGCGGAAGCGATCCGGTCCTTTAACCAAGCTGCGGCGCTCGATCCAACCTGTGCCATGTGCTACTGGGGCATCGCGCTCGCCCATGGTCCACACGTCAACGCTCCAATGGACACGGCAAGCGGAGTTGCCGCGTACGAGGCGGTGCAGAAGGCGCTGGCGTTGAAGTCCCATGCCACGGCTCCCGAGCGCGCGTACATCGATGCGCTCGCGCAGCGTTACGACGCGAATCCCTCGGCCGATCGTGCCCGGTTGGACACCGCATACTCTCGCGCAATGGAGAAGGTCGCCACCACCTATCCTGACGACCTCGATGCCGCAACGCTGTACGCCGAATCGCTGATGGATCTCCGGCCGTGGAACTACTGGCAGCCTGACGGCACGCCCTACCCTGGCACAAACGAGATCGTCGGGCAGCTCAAGCGAGTACTCTCCCGCAACGCAAACCACCCCGGGGCGTGCCATTACTACATCCACGCGGTTGAAGCAGTGAACCCGGAGGCAGCGGTGCCGTGCGCCGAGCGGCTCGCCGGGCTCATGCCTGGCGAAGGACACATGGTCCACATGCCCGCGCATATTTATATCCGCGTCGGACGCTGGAACGACGCAGTGAAAGCCAACCAACATGCCATCCATGACGACGAGGTGTTCATCGAAGGTCAGAAGCCGGTAGGCGTCTATCCGCTCGCGTACTATCCTCACAACATCCATTTCCTCGCCTTTGCTTCCACCATGGCGGGCCGCAGCGCGCAAGCGATTGAGGCGTCACAGACACTCACCTCGAAGGTCAACGTGGACGCCGCGCGCCAGGTCGCGTTGCTACAGGAGATGCTGCCGTACCACGCGCTGACGCTCACGACATTCGGAAAATGGGACGAGGTGCTTGCCGAACCGCTTCCGCCGGCCGACATTCGTTTCTCATACGCGATGGCGCAGTACGCCCGCGGGGTGGCCCAGGCCGCCAAGGGACAGTGGTCTGAGGCCCAAGCCGCGCTCGATACCGTGAAGAAGATCAATGCTGAGACACCTGAAGGCGCAGATGGCAAGACGGCACTCTCGATCGCCGTGCATGCGCTGTCCGGCGAAATCGCCACTCGCCGAGGCGACCTCGAAGGGGGCACCGCCCATTTCCGGGAGGCAGCCAAGATCGAGGACGGTGGGCTCTACTTCGAACCGCCTAAGTGGTACTACCCCATTCGCCACTCGCTCGGCGCCGCGCTGTTGAAGGCCGGTCAACATGCCGAGGCCGAGAAGGTGTACCGCGAGGACCTCAAGCGCTTCCCGGAGAACGGCTGGTCCTTGTTTGGACTTGCCCAGGCGCTCAAGGCGCAGGGCAAGAACGCTGAAGCCGCCGCTGCAGAAACGCGCTTTCGTCAAGCCTGGCCGAACAGCGATGTGACGCTGACGGGATCGAGGTTCTAGCGCGCAGTGACCCTGAGAGGAAAAACAAGAGGACGGCGACGTTCTCGTCCCGTCGGAGACCGTCCTCTTGTTCTCCATCTTCGAACGTCAGATACCGACAGCAGAGACCATTTGCGCCGTGCTGCTAGGCAAGATGAAACGGCTCTTCAGCGGCGACAGCCGGCCAGGCGCGTTTACATTGACGCACAGTGCCGTCTCACCCAACGGCTCATCGCCGCGACGTACGTGTCCGCAGGGGAGGTGAAGACAGGCACCGTCGGCGGCGAGGTCGAGCCCTCCCCCACCGAATGCGCCGCGAAGAGCTGAAGCGTGAGGGCTAGCGCGGCAGGTTCAAATGCGGCGGCTCATTTCCGTAATCCCTTCTTCCTACATCTATTACAGAGGTTTTACGAACTATGGACGATTCGTGAACGGCACCGGTGCTATGGTCCGCGCCGAAGGCGGGGCATCTCTTTCATGGGAGGCGCACCATGTCGGCAGGATCGTACTATCAGAAGTCAGTATGTGCCGTAAGCACTCTGGGCACCATTGCGCTACTGGGTCTCGGCCAATCGCTTTACGCAGGCACCGCGCCCAGCACCTATTCCGCTTACACGGCAACGGATGCCAAGCCTATTCCCCCCGCTCCGGCCCTCGGTCCCACGAATTCGGTCATCAATGATCCGACATTCGGTTCGCGCATCCTGCGTGTGACCGATGCCAATATCGCAAGCGGCAATTCCTTACTTCCTGAATATGCTGGCACTTATCGGACGTGGAACGCCGATTCAACGGCGGTGAAGCTCATGAATGGCCAAGGATATTCGTATTGGCTTGAGTTCGACCCTTTTAGTTTCAGAGTCGGAGATGCGTCTGCACGCCCGACCTTGCATCCTTTGGGCTTTCCTTGGACCTGGGAATGGTCCGCCGTCGATCCTGACGTCATCTACTTTTTAAATGGGAACCAGCTGGCGAAATACAACAAGGTGACGACGCTCGTGACCAACCTCGGCGGTCCGCCTACTGGTGATGCAGTGACCATGCACGTGGCCGTGGTCGGGCAGGACAGCTGGGTGTGTGCTACGGCCGGAACCGGGAGCCAGAATACGTATACAAAGATCTATTGCCTGAACCCGAATGATCCGGCGCAATACAAATTCATTGACGTCGCCAACAAAATGATCAATGGACAAGATCATCAAAACGATCCCAACTGGCCAACCGCGGCGGCCGGTCAAACCATCGGCATTCATTCAATGTATGGCAGCGCCGTTGGAAGTTGGCTCGACGTTGTGTTCTACCAACAGAGTTGGGGAGCCAACGGTGATTCGGTGTTCAATCTTGCGACGAATACGTGGTCGCTAGTGACGAATGCCAATGGCTATTGGTCTGGACACTCCTCCATCGGCAACGGCAAGTGGGTCAATGGCTCAGGATCGATCAATGGCGTGGACTCCCGCGGGGCTCTTCTTCGAGATCCAAACCGTCTCATGGATGCCACCCAGTACACATTTATCATGCAGCCGCCGTCGACCGTGAATTGGTACGACGCCGAACATAGTTCGTGGTTTAACTCGTCATCGAATCCGCAGGCACCTGTGCTATTTTCGCGATATAACTGCACGGCGCCTCCCGGGCCACTCACCTGGTATGGAGAGATCATTGCGGCGGCGACAGATGGGTCCAATACGGTCTGGCGCTTCGCGCACAATCACAATGGCGGCCTGGTCGGTTTCGCTGGTCAGTCGTTTGCACAGATATCAAATGACGGTCGGTGGGCGTTGTTTTCGAGCTACTGGGACGGCACCCTGGGCGCAGCGGGAGGCGATTTTGGCTTTTCCAAGCGCATCGATACCTTCATCGTTGATCTCATGACCCCGGCCTCCTCCCCGCCTCCTCCACCACCTCCTCCCTCACCAGGGCCGACATGCCTCCGATATAATCCGAACGGCAAGTGCCTGAAGTGGAGCAATTAACTTCAAAAGCGGTAGCCGACCGCGATCAGATACAAGTCGATTACCGAAAGATCCGGAACCATACAGATCTGCGTCAGAACAGTGCTGAAAGCGAATCCCCCCAACACATATGAGATTGGCTGGATTTGCAGCGTGCCGGTCAAATGAATTGGACAGGCCCTCCGACGGCCGTATGTCTGCCGACTCAAACACGCGAGCCTAACCCCAGCATCAAGCGCGTCGCAGCGATGTCGACGAGCTCAAACGATTCTGCCTGACGCTTTTCCGGAACCGTTCATTCCTGCTGAATCCATAGCGCGCACCGATGCTTAAGAACGTCACATCGCGGGCGATGCGTTGAGTTGCGGCCAGGATGAACAGCCCCAGACGGTTGAATGCGAGGTTTCTTGAATTAATGATAGGGATGTTTGTCTACCACAGACATGAGCACTCGCTGTTGATATAGGGAAGTTGTGAAAACGCCGTCACCAATGAAGCATTTGCGGCGAAACAAGAAGAGACGTTCAGCTTTTCGGCAATGATACGCCGAGCAAGCGGCGCACGCGATTTAGCACATGAAGAGCCCACGAGGACGACTAGGGCTCTCACGAGATGTAAAAGACGGCAGCCACACGATAAGTAGCCGCCGAAGTACGTGGTTCACACCTGCGGCATCACAGGAGGTCTTCATGAACATGGTAATTACCGTTTTATTGTATGGGGCACTAACAGCCTGTGCAGGCGAAGTCGTCAAACCCGTAAGCCTGAATGTGGCGCTCAGGGGACTGGAAGAAGACATGAAGGCAGCGTCCGCTGTGAGCCTGTATGACGTCCTGAGTCGGGACGCCGTTCAAGAGAATGAATTCAAAAAGGCGATCCTTGAGGCGCAATGTTTCTACCGCCGATCAAACCCTCTGGTCCCGGTGATGATCAAAGATTTCACGTTGACGCTCCAAGGTACATTCACCGGTCAAGGAAAGTTCGTCGTGTTGGGGATGAGCGTTCCAGCAGGAGGGCTCGAGATCAGCACCGCGCAAGCGCTGCAACAAACGGTGACTCTGCCCGTGCATTTCACGTCTATAGCGTCCCTACCTGATGTATATCTTCAGCATAAGGCGGGTTACGTCAAGGATCTCCCTGAGTCAGAGAAGGTCCCATACCTGGAAGGAGTGTTCAGGGACCGCGAGCTCCTCCGCAACAGTATTAAAGAGCTGATCGGGAGCTATTCAGAACAACGATGTCGTCAAATGTCCGTGAACACACCGTCGTAACTTAGAGCACCGGCCCCGCAAACCCGATGATTCAGAATCATAGGCTGATCCAGCCTCACTCTGATTCAACTTTTCATTGATCGTTCGCCCGGCACGTGATACAAGCATGAGTCGCAAGCCGGAGCTAGCCTCATCTCACTCAAAAGCCTCCCAATAAGCGAAGAAGTCATGGTACTGGGTCGACTCAGCGCATGGGCGCATTCGCGCGCTGTGACCATTGCCCTGGTCATTGCCCTCATCGGATTTATGACTCCATCCGCCGGAGCGGAAGGGTTGAGGCTCGAATATCTCTCGGTAAGAGGAGGCGTTACCGGATACGTGATTGGACAATACCAGCCCGAGTATTTCAACCAATTCGACGCCGCGTTGGCCACCCGGCTTCCGTTGGAAATGGACATCGGGGACAACTGGGTTCTCGGGACGCGAGTCCTGATGAGTGGAGGCGCGCTCGTCGGGACTCATCAGAACACATCCGCGATTTTTACCCTGGTACCGTTCTATGCGCTGTTTGGCCGAAAGGACGAGCTGATTACCATCGATATTGGTATCGGTGGCGCCCTGGTCACCCCGTATCATTACCAAGCTCAGAATTTTGGCGGAGTGTTTCAGTGGGTATGGACGTTCGGCGCAACCAGTCGCTTAGTTGGGCCGTTGGGCGTAGGCTACCATTTTCAACATTTTTCCGACGCCGGGATGTATGGGAGCGACGCGCGCGGCGTCGATATGCATCTCTTTGAGCTGATTTATTGGTTTGACACAAAGTGACCTGATCGAATGTCTAATTCCATCGCGCTCTCCTCAAGGCGCCGCCGATAGCGCCAATAGCTCCGCGCCGATTCTGTACGCTTTTTATTTCAGCCTCATACTCACGTCGCAGATCTACCCCCTCATGGTCGGTCCGTACGAAACCTGGGAGGAATGCACCGGGGACGTGCCGCCTCGTGCCACAGTTGTTGGAGACCCAGCCAGGCGCCGCTGAGACGGCGTATTCACGAAATAGCCGGGTGCTCGCCTACCCGTTGTTTTTCGGCATTGCGGCAATGAAGGAATCGGCTTGTTCAATGGATGCGTTCAGATCTTTGATCAGCGCATTGATGTTGCCTTCGACTGAAACTAACTCGCCTTTTAGCGACGCGATGGCTTGAGCGTTCAGGTTATGCTTGAGAAAGAGGACTTGATCCTTGAACTTTACCAAGACCGGATCCATTTTCGCTTCCGCCCGTTTCATGGCTTTGATCAATTGCCCATAGTGCGTGCGTGTCTGTGTCAGTTGCTCTTGGCTCTTCTTCCGCAAGGCTGAACTCGAATATTGTTTGAGCTCGTCATTCCATTCGGCAAACAACGCTTCCGACACGTCTTCCACCGATGCTATGCGATTTCGAACCGCTTTCGCTTTGGCTTCGCTTCGTTCGTACTCGGCATTCAGCGTCTCGTACTTCTCTTGTAGTTCACCCCCTTCAATATTCAACGTCTTGGTGAAGCGGTCGAGAGCCGATTTGAATTGTTCTTTGGCGTCCTGCTGGGCGTCACGGGCTTTTTCCACATCGCGCACCAGAAGGTCACGCTTGTGATAGCCAAACTTTTCCATCGTTTCATAATAGGCGGTCTGGCAACTTAGCCCGGTAAGACCGAGGAGGATCACCGCACATGTCAGGTGATGTAATTTTGCAGTCTTGTTCTTGAGACTGTGAGAAGAAGCGTTTAGACAGGGGAAGAAACGGGCGACCCCGTCGCGATGATTCAGCACGTGAAGATGCCCATGGAAGAACTCGACAAATCGAAGATGCACCCTCTTAATAACGCCCCGGCTGACTGCGGCTGTATGGATCACTTTGTGAAGCTGGTGGACGTTCATCGAAACGAGACTGGCCCGGCTGCGGCGATCCCATGTCGACGTTTTCATAACTGTACGCAGGTCGTTGTCTGCCGGTAGACGCGTCATCGGCACAGCCGGCCGTCATGGCGCCAACCATAAGGGCAACGGGAAACATCCATAACCGACGAATCATGCTGAACCCCCTTTTCGGAGTAGCACGTGGAGTACGGCCAATTCCAGCCGCTCACGCGTCTGTGGCAGAGATGACAGTCTACGCCGCGACCGCAGTATCTCCGGTGATAAGGATTGGTTGAATCGATGCGATTGCTCGCTGCACGGCACTATACAATACCGTAACCGCGCTATCCTTTGGCAAGACTTCAAATGCCCCCGCGTTTTGCATTGCCTCGATCTGGTGTGCCTCTCGATGCACGGAGAGTCCTATCACGGCAATCTGCGGATGCTGCGTCTTGATGAGCCGCGTCGCCGTAATGCCGTCCATTTTCGACATGCTGATGTCCATCACAATGACGGACGGCTGGAGCTTTGACGCAGCCGCCACCGCTTCCTCGCCATTGCTTGCCTCACCGACGACCTCAATGTTTGGATAATCTTGCAACGCCCTCCGCAGAGCTTGCCGAACCATCTCCTGATCATCTGCCAATAGCGCTCGAATATGAACCGCTTGTACCATGTGGCACCTATATATTCTGTTGTAGGAGAAGGACACCTCTGAATCTCCACATGACGCCTCGACGGGTTTTTCTCCAACTGGGCGTTCCCCTTGCAACAGACGAAAACGCGACGGAACATTTCTAAGCGTGTAGGCCGGCGCTGATTGACAATATAAAAAGTCCCAATAGAATGTGCCGTCGCGATCCTATGGCAATCCGCTATTGCGTCGATGCAGATTTCGGCATGACCTTCGTGCGCTGGTCCGGCCTGGTCACAGCCAGCGATTTTTTAGCGCATACGACACGGTTACGTGCAGATTCGGCTTGGCCTCCGCCGAAGCATCTGCACCTTACCGACCTGAGGGAGGCTCGCCTGGATCGGTCAGTCACCGGGCATTTGCTGGTGAAAATCGCGGAGGTCTACAGACGGCATCCAGGAATCGAGCACTTTAAAGTCGCGATGGTGGCCTCCAATTTTTTCAAACAGGCCATGGTCTTTCAGCGAGCTTTGAGGCCTTCTGCTTCGGTCATCGTTTTTTCGGAATTTGCGATGGCCTGTACGTGGCTCGGGGTGACTCCGTACTATGCCGAACGGAGGCTCCGCGGTTTAGCGCCGCGCTCGACCGAACCGCGTCTCAGACGCATTGCCTCAGCTATGTCGATCTGAGATCTTCTGCGCGTTAGCAGCTCATTCCTGTCCTTTTTCACCACATGCGCCTTCCTCAGCTTCCACTCACCGAACGCATCGCATTGAGCATAGTTTCGCTGAGTTTTTTCTTGGCCATATGCGGGCCGGTTGCGGTCGGACAGGCTGCTGGCGCATCAAACGAACAACAGCTCGTCGACGACGCGACCCAGACATTTCAGCGGTTTCTTGCGAGTCCCGGCCTCGCTTCCTGGTATGTCGCGATCACACCGTAATCCCCGTCTCGCCAGCCTGGTATAGCGATCAACGGTCATCTTCCCTCGCCTCAACCGCATATTGATGCCAACCTCGGCGTGAATTCACCGCGATCAGTCCTGTTACTATTGACTCACCCGTTGCAAACGCTTAGGCTTTCACCCCCAATGTCTTTCACAAAAGGAGAGATCATGACGCGACGCAACGTTAATTGGGTGCGCGCAGTAGGTTTGGGAGCGACAGTGTTTGCATTGTCTGCTCTGGTCATCACGGATAGTCTGCAATGGATGTCGGCGCCGGCCTACGCCAACGAGCGGCGTGAGGAACGGAGAGACGATCGAGGTGACCGGCGAGATGACCGTCAAGATGCGCGTGATACGCGGCAAGAGGGCCGTGAGGCAGCCAGAGAGGCGAAGCAAGAATGCAAAAAAGCAGACGATAAAAGTAACAGGGAATGCCGGCAGGAGAAGCGTGATGCCAAGGACGATGCACGCGACGCTGCAAGGGACATCAGGCGGGACTAAGAATTCTCCCTTTGCGTCCATTTTCGGGGCGTCGGATGCCGCGCATCTCCCACGCCCCGCGACTGAACCAGAGGGACTGTGTCCCTGGATCGAGATCCTAAGATTCCGCCGACCGCAAGCCGGCAGCCTGATCCCCTAACCGGATTTCCTCAGTATTCCATTCTTGCAATGACGCCGTGAACGGCATAGCCTTCAGTGCTGGTTTATTCCGACTGAATCCTCTCACGCTGGTGAGCCGGTTTCATCCCTCACATAAAGGGAGAACACCATGAACATCGCCTTGATCGGAGCAACCGGCTTTGTCGGAGCGGCCATCTAGCAAGAAGCCTTGAATCGAGGCCACGAAGTGACCGCAATCGCCAGGAATCCGGAAAAATTGCAAGGGCATCACAAACTTCACGTCCGGAAGGGCGATGTCTACAACGAAGATGACGTCGCGCGATTCGTCGCGGGCCACGAGGCCGTCATCAGCGCCTTCAATCCGGGCTGGAGCAACCCCGACATCTATAATCAACAGG
>JBKPSD010000001.1:0-9793 GCA_046734935.1 Nitrospirota bacterium | reverse complement strand
CTGGGTGGGAGGATTGATTGTGCTGGTGGGCGCCGTCATCCCGGCCGTGTTCAACACGTTCGGGGGCCAGGAGTCCGGGGGATTGTTCCTGACCAAGGCGTTCGAAGGCTATAACCGGCTCGTCGTCGTTGCACTGATCATTCTGATCTCGGCGATGGCTTATCGACAGTGGGTCGCCGAAGCCGTGGCCCGAGTCAGTCGCACAGAGTGGTTGTTATTGAGCGCGATGGGCGGCATCGCCGGGGTCATTATTCTGGTGCTGCATCCGCAGGCCGCGGCGCTGCAGGCCGAAGCTTTCGGCCTCAGGGACGAACAGGCCAAGAAGGCGGCGTTCGAAGCCTTTTTCAGGCTTCATAAGCCCATCCGCTCACTCTACGTCGTCAACATGATCCTAGGGACGTGGATGCTCGTGCTCAAGGCGAAACGATCATGGCAGCAAGAAGGAATTCCGGCATGACGAAGGCGCTTCTAGCGTTGGCGGATGGCACCGTTTTCGAAGGCCGTGCCCTTGGATTCGAAGGGGAGGCGGTCGGGGAAGTGGTGTTCAACACGGCCATGACGGGATATCAAGAGGTTCTGACCGATCCTTCTTATAAAGGACAGATCATCACCATGACCTGTCCGCATATCGGTAACTATGGGGTCACACCGGAGGACGTCGAGTCGACCCGCATCTGGGCGGAAGGCTTCGTCGTCAAGGAAGCGAGCCGGCGCCATAGCAACTGGCGCAGCCAGCAGGGCCTGCACGAATATCTCAAGGCGGCGAAGATCGTCGGCATCGAAGGACTGGATACGCGGGCGCTGACCCGTCACCTCCGTGAACATGGCACCCAGCAAGGCCTGATTTCGCATGTCGAGAAGCGCGCGGACCGCGCGGTCGAAAAGGCGCGTCAGGCGCCTGGAATAATCGGCAGGGATCTGGCGTCGCAAGTGACCTGCCGGACCGATTACGATTGGACGGACGGCTCCGGTGGCTGGGCGCCCGATGCCGGCGCCACGCATGCAACCCGCCGGTGGAAGGTCGTGGCCTTCGATTTTGGGGTGAAGCAGAACATCCTGCGGCGATTGATCGACGTCGGATGCGACGTGCATGTCGTGCCTGCCTCGACGACGACGTCGCAGGTGGATGCGCTCAATCCCGACGGGATTTTCCTGTCTAACGGGCCGGGCGATCCCGAAGCCGTGTCGTATGCGGTCGACACGATGCGTCGGTTGATCGGACGTCGGCCGATCTTCGGCATCTGCTTGGGCCATCAGATTCTTGGCTTGGCGCTCGGGCTCACGACGTACAAATTGAAGTTCGGTCACCACGGCGCAAATCATCCCGTGATGAATCTTCGAACGAGAAAAGTCGAAATCACCTCGCAGAATCATAATTTCGCCGTCCAGATTCCCGGGATCGGCAACGCGGTTCCCGAGTGTCCGCCGGTCATCGAGACCGATTTCGGCAAGGCCGTCGTGACGCATATGAGCCTGAATGACCGGTCGATCGAAGGATTGGCCTGTTTGGATCACGCGGTGTTTTCGGTACAATATCATCCGGAAGCGTCGCCGGGGCCTCATGATTCGGCCTATCTCTTCACTGAATTTGTACAGCTCATGGAGAAATCGAATGGTTAAGATGCGGGACGTGCTCGTGCTTGCAGTGCTGACGTTTGTGCTAATTCAACCGGGCTGCATCACGGTCAACCTGCTTGAGCCGCCAGGCCCCGTGCAGGAGGTCCAGTTGTCGGGGTCCGGCGACAGCAAAATTCTCTTGATGGACCTTTCCGGCGTGATAAGCTCTTCGGAGAAGGAAGGCTTTCTGCCTCAGCCGAATCTGCTGGCTTCCTTTAAGGAGGAATTGACCAAGGCATCGAAAGACGACAAGGTGAAGGCCCTGGTCCTTCGGATCAACAGCCCAGGCGGGACCGTCAACGCGTCGGATATTCTCTACCACGAACTCAAGACCTTCAAAGCCAACAAGAAAATTCCGATCATTGCCTCGATGATGGATGTCGCCGCCTCCGGCGGTTATTACCTGGCGATGGCCACCGACGCTATTTTGGTTCATCCGTCGACCGTGACGGGGAGCATCGGCGTGATCATGCTGACGGTCAACGCGAGGGGACTATTGGAAAAGGTCGGTGTGGAAGCCAATGCCATTACCTCCGGTCCCCGCAAAGACATGGGCTCTCCTTTCCGAACGATGACGCCCGAGGAGAAGGCAATTTTCCAAAGTGTGATTGATTCCTTCTACCAGCGGTTTTTGACGGTCGTCCAAGAAGGACGGCCTCAGCTTTCTGCCGATCAAATCAAGAAGCTGGCCGACGGACGTATTTATTCCGGCGACCAGGCAAAGGCGGCCGGTCTGGTCGACGATATCGGGTACCTCGAAGAGGCGATCGATCGGGCCAAAAAAAATGCCGGCCTGACGGAAGCCCGCGTCGTCACGTATCGCCGGAGCGGGGAATATCAGAACAATATCTATTCGCGGGTCGTGGGCGGTGGCTCAGGATTGAACAGTCTCGCGCACATGGATTTGTTGACCATCGTCCGCGGTGGAAGCCCCCAATTCATGTATCTGTGGATGCCTTAGGCCCTGAACATGGGACGCCCACGACATGACGAGCCTCGCCATTCGGCGAGCGTCTCGCACCATCTGGAGAGCCCCGTCGGCCGCCGTGCGGTCCTGACCTGGGGGGCTCGCGCCGCGCTGGGGCTCTACGCCGTGCTCGGCACCACCGGCGTCGCCGGACTGCTCAGCACACTTTCGGGATGCTACCGGGCTCCCGGCACGGCCCGTGATCAGTTGATCTTTTTTTCGGAAGAAAAGGAATTGCAATTCGGCCTTAGCGCCTATCGCGAGGTGCTTCGTGAGGCCAGGCTCAGCGAGAACCCTGAGATCAACGAGCAAATCCAGCGGGTAGGCCGAAAAATCGCGACCGTCGCCAATAAGCCGGAATACCAGTGGGAGTTCGCCGTCATTGAAGACGAGAGGATGGTCAACGCCTTTTGTTTGCCGGGAGGCAAAGTGGCCGTCTTCACAGGCATTCTCAAGCATACGAAGACCGATGCGGGACTTGCGACCGTGATGGGGCACGAAATTGCGCATGCCTTGCAGCGTCACGGCGTGGAACGCATGAGCCGGAGCATTATCGACCAGATCGCCCAGCTTGGCGCGATCGGCGCAGCGGCGGCCGGGTCGTCGAGCGGAGGCGCCATACAGGGCCTCCTCGGCGCGTATGGAGTCAACGTGTCCCTGCCCTTCAATCGCAAACAGGAGTCGGAAGCCGACTACATCGGCTTGCGCTTGATGTCGCAAGCCGGATACGACCCGCGCGAGTCGGTGCCGTTCTGGGAGCGCATGAGCGGTTGTCCCCGTCAGATGATCGACAAGCTGTGCTTCCGATCGCAGCACGCGATTCCCGAATTTCTTTCGACGCACCCCTCCGACGTGACCCGCATCAACCAGCTGGAGGCCTGGATGCCCGAGGCGATGCGTTATTACCAGGCCGCGGGCGGCGCACCGGCGCCCGCTCCCGCTCCTTATAGACCGGCCATCGGGCCGTTGCCTCAGACCGGTTAGTCGTTCATGCCTAAACGTACGGACATTCAAAACATCCTGCTCATCGGCTCCGGTCCCATTGTGATCGGACAGGCCTGTGAATTCGACTATTCAGGCACTCAGGCCTGCAAGGCGCTCAAGGAAGAGGGCTATCGGGTCGTGCTCATCAACAGCAATCCCGCCACCATCATGACGGACCCGGAGGTGGCGGACCGCACGTATGTCGAACCGATTACCGTGGATGTAGTGGAAAAGGTCATCGAACGAGAGCGCCCCGATGCCTTGCTCCCGACCATGGGAGGGCAGACGGCGTTGAACGCGACGATGGACCTCGTCAAGCGGGGAACGCTGGAGAAGTTCGGCGTCACATTGATCGGCGCCTCAGCCGATGCCATCCATAAGGCCGAGGACCGCGACGCGTTCAAGCAGGCTATGCAGCGGGTTGGCCTGCGGGTGCCGGAGAGCGGAACCGCCCGCACCCGCGATGAGGCCATTCGTGTGCTGGACCGCGTCGGATTTCCAGCCATCATCAGGCCGTCGTTTACCATGGGCGGCACCGGCGGCAACATTGCGTACAACCGCGAGGAGTTCGAAAAGCTGATCGAATGGGCCCTCACGATGAGCCCCGTCGGACAGGTGCTCATCGAAGAGTCGCTGATCGGGTGGAAAGAATACGAACTCGAGGTCATGCGGGACCTGAAGGACAACGTCGTCATTATTTGTCCGATAGAGAATTTTGACCCGATGGGTGTGCACACCGGGGACAGCATCACCGTCGCGCCAGCCATGACGCTCACCGATAAGGAATATCAACGCATGCGCGACGCCGCGCTGCGCATCATCCGCGAAATCGGAGTCGAGACCGGAGGATCGAACATTCAGTTCGGCATCAATCCCGAGAACGGCGAGATGGTCGTCATCGAAATGAACCCTCGCGTGTCCCGCAGTTCTGCGCTAGCCTCGAAAGCGACCGGATTCCCCATCGCAAAGATCGCCGCGAAACTCGCCGTGGGGTACACCCTGGACGAAATCACCAATGACATTACCGGGGTGACGAAGGCCTCGTTCGAGCCGACAATCGATTACGTCGTGGTAAAGATTCCGCGCTTTGCGTTCCAGAAGTTCAAAGGCGCCGATCCAACGCTGACGACGCAAATGAAATCGGTCGGCGAAGTGATGGCGATCGGGCGGACGTTTAAAGAATCGTTGCAGAAAGCGATCCGTTCTCTGGAGTTGGATTTGAACGGACTGGCCTCGCGGCTCGGCATTGACTGCGGCGTCCCCGAGGCGTTCGACCGGTCAGCGGCCTTGGAGCGGATTCGTCAGCAGTTACGCAGTCCGGTGGCGGAACGCATGTGGTATTTGGCGGACGGGATGCGTCTCGGGATGGCCAATGAGGAGCTCTTCTCGCTCACGAAGATCGACGACTGGTTCCTTGAGCAGTTGCGTGACCTGGTGACGTTCGAACAGCGGCTGGTCGAGCAGGCGGGCAGGCGGCTGGCGTCGCCCGACGAATCGCTGCTGTGGGACGCCAAGGAACTTGGATTCTCCGACGAGCGGATCGCCCAGCTGACGGCGTGGCCGACCGCGGCCATTCGCAGACAGCGCATGTCTTCCACTCGGACCGTCACCTACAAACGGGTAGATACGTGCGCGGCGGAGTTCGAAGCGCACACACCCTATCTGTATTCCACGTACGGCCGCGAGTGCGAAGCCCGGCCGACCGACCGGAAAAAAGTGATCATCCTCGGCGGCGGTCCGAATCGCATCGGTCAGGGCATCGAATTCGATTACTGCTGCGTGCATGCGGCCATGGCGCTTCGTGAGGAGGGCATTGAGACCATCATGGTCAATTGCAATCCTGAAACCGTCAGCACGGACTATGATACGTCCGACCGCCTTTACTTCGAACCGTTGACCGAGGAAGACGTACTGAACATCATCCAGCGGGAACAGCCGATGGGCGTCGTCCTGCAGTTCGGCGGGCAAACCCCGCTCAAATTGGCCCTTCCGCTGTCGAGGGCCGGCGTACCCATTCTCGGCACCAGTCCCGATGCCATCGACCGGGCGGAAGACCGGGAGCGCTTCCGAGAGCTTCTCAGTGCGCTGGGACTGAAACAAGCGGAGAGCGGCATAGCACGATCGCTGGATGAAGCCGTGGCCATCGCCGCGAGGATCAGTTATCCCGTCATGGTACGGCCGTCGTATGTGCTGGGCGGACGCGCCATGCAGATCGTGTATGACGAGGCCGGATTGCTCAGCTATATGGGATCGGCGGTCCACGCCTCGGATAAACATCCCGTGCTGATCGACAGGTATCTTTCCGATGCCATCGAAGTGGATGCCGATGCGATTTGCGACGGCCGCCGCGTGGTGGTCGCCGGTATCATGGAACACATCGAGGAGGCCGGCGTACATTCGGGCGATTCGGCCTGCTCCCTGCCGCCGTATTCGCTTGATCAGCCCATCGTCGATGAGATCCGTCGCCAGATGACCGCCCTGGCCTTGGAGCTTGGGGTGGTGGGTCTCATGAATGCGCAATTTGCCGTGAAGGACGGGACCGTTTATGTGCTGGAAGTGAATCCACGAGGCTCCCGCACGGTGCCGTTTGTCAGTAAAGCGATCGGAGTGCCGCTCGCGAAGCTGGCTATGAAGGCGATGGTCGGACGGACGCTGGACGACCTTGGATTCCTGCATGCCCCGCAGCCGGCTCATCTTTCCGTCAAAGAAGCGGTATTTCCGTTCAACAAATTTCCCGGCGTCGACGTCCTCCTCGGCCCGGAAATGAAGTCCACGGGCGAAGTGATGGGCATCGATGCGGATTTTGGATGGGCGTTCGCCAAATCCCAGGCGGGCGCCGGGGCGACGCTTCCGCGAGGCGGCACGGCGTTTCTCAGCGTCAAGGAAAGCGACCGTCCGGCCGCGCTTGAAGTGGCCAAGCACTTGCGCCGCCTGGGATTTGCGGTGCAGGCGACGAGCGGCACGGCCGGATATTTGCGTGAGCATGGAGTGGATGCGAAACCGGTGCTGAAAGTGACTGAAGGCCGACCCCATATCGTCGACCACATCAAGAACGGCGAGGTGGCGCTGGTCGTCAATACCGTGGGTACGGCCGCCTCGCATGCCGACTCGCTCTCCATCCGCCGGGAGGCGCTCCATAAAGGACTGGCCTATTACACCACCATGCGGGGCGCGCGAGCCGCCGCCATGGGCATCGAAGCGATCCTCAAAAAGGAAATGACCATCCGCTCATTACAGGAATACCACGGCGGGCGATAGCTCGGCCTGCTTTCGGGGTGTTGTTCAACGTTTTTCGAGAGGATATCTGTCTTATGCCGACACCGATTACCAAGAAGGGATACGATGCCCTCAAGGCGGAACTCGATCGCCTCCGAAAAGTTGAGCGCCCCCAAGTGATTGAAGCCATCGCCGAAGCCCGGGCCCACGGGGATCTGAGCGAAAACGCGGAATATGACGCGGCGAAAGAGCGGCAGGGCTTCATCGAGGCACGCATCGCCGAACTCGAATCGAAGCTGGCGGACGCGCGCATCGTCGAGATTGCAGGAAGGAATTCGGAAACGATCGTGTTTGGCGCCACGGTGTGCGTGATCGAGCAGGAGTCCCAGGCCAAGCGCCAGTACACCCTGGTGGGGCAGGACGAAGCCGACATGAAATTCAACCGGATCTCGATTCAATCACCGGTCGGACGGGCGCTGATCGGAAAACGGGTCGGTGATTTTATCGAGGTGAAGACCCCCGTCAAGACCGTCGAGTACGAAGTCGTCGAGATCAAGTTCGAAGAATTCTAGTCCGGCGGTTTTCGACCGTCGAAGACGGTTCTCATGCCGCATCCCGCCTCCATCATTACGCTTCTGACTGATTTCGGCGACCGGGACTGGTTCGTGGCGAGCATGAAGGGGGTCATCCTTTCCATCAATCCGCAGGCCACGGTCGTCGATCTCAGCCATCGCATTGCCTCGCATGATGTGCAGGACGGCGCCTATGCGTGGAAATCCTGTTACAAGTATTTCCCGGAAGGCACCATCCATGTGGCGGTCGTCGATCCCGGCGTCGGGAGCGATCGCCGCCCTCTGATCGCAAAGAGCGCGCGGTACTTCTTTTGCGCCCCCGACAACGGACTGCTCACCCACGTCTTCGAGCAGGAAGCCGACATCGAAGTCCGAGAAATCGAGAACAAGCAATACCGCTTGGACACCGACGGCCATACGTTCGACGGCCGCGACGTCTTCGCCCCCGCCGCAGCCTGGCTTACCAAACAACAGCCCTTCGCCTCCTTCGGCCGTGTCGTTCCCGATGTTCACCGGTTTCCGGTCGCGGCGCCCCAATGGGAGCAGGCGGCGTTGGTCGGGGAAGTGGTCTATGTGGACGGCTTTGGCAATCTCATCACCAACGTCTCGGTGCGCCACGTCAAAGAGGTGAGGGAGATCACCAAACGGCCGAATCCGCTGATCAAGATCGCGGGCCAATCGATCGATGGCCTGGTACGATGCTACGCCGAGGGCGACCATGGTTCGGCGCGGGCACTGATCAACAGCGACGGTCAACTTGAAATCTTCTGCAAAGAAACGAGCGCGAGCGCACTGCTCAAGGCGAACCGCCAAGAACCTGTCAAACTGTCATAGATCGAGTCGTTTATAGGTCGGCGAGGACGAGGCGTACGAGCCCCGATATATCCTCGCTGTCGGTCGCAGGTGTGCTCCGATTGCTCACACGCGTGTAGCCGGCTTCGATTGCGATCAGTGCACTCCACGTGGACGACTGTTGGACGTCCCAGGCTAGAATGCCTTTGCCTCCCACGTTCTCGTTGTCGATGATCCGGTCGTTCGAACGTGAACTGGCGTAGTTGCCCATGGCGCTGATCAAGAGTTGACGGCTTTGTCGGTATTGCAGCGCCAGTGAGGCGGATGGACCGTCGATGCGCGTTCCCGAGGCCTCCTGCGTTTCTTCCCGATAGCCGACCGTCGGCGAGATCGTGAAGGTGTTCATCGGCCGGAAAGAGGCGGTGAGCACCTGCATCCGCACGTTGCTATGGGCTCCGCTGCGCAGCAGATCGCTAGTCAGGGCGTACGTGGAGGCGAGTCTGACGTTCCATCGCAGGCTTTGGTAGGCGACCGCGCCTTCGAGGGTATGACTTTGCGTGTGCTGAGGGGCGACGCTGAACGGCTCGAGCATGCTCGTGAATGAATTCCGCGCATAGGTCAGGCTCAGTTCAGGCCAGGACGGTTTCGCGACAGCCACGCTCATTCGACCGTACGTCTGCATCAAGCGCGGACGTGTCGCGTCTTCAGCAACATTGTTCCAGAGCTGCCCCACGGCGCTGCGAAACGCGACCCAGCTGGCTTTCCATTCTCCCCACATTTCCTTGAGGCCTTGATCCGGAACGTTCAAGAAGGCTTGGCCGGCACTCCGATAAGTGAATCCATAATTCAGCGCGCCGCTGGTTCCCTTGATGCCGAGCCGAACCATTTGCTTTGATGGATCTGTCCGGTTATCTCCCGAGATCCGGTTCCCCAGCCAGTCCATTCCTCCATAACTGTTCGCAATCTCAGTTTCGGTCACGAATCGGCCATTGAGCCAGCTGATTCTGCCAAGAAGGCCCTTCACCCGTGGGCTGTCGGTTTCCGGGGAAAGGTCGCGCAAGCGGATAGCTGTCGGTGGAGGCAAGGCAAAGGTAGAGACTACCGAAGGTTCGAAGAGTAGGGGTCCTTCGCCAGCCCAAAGGAGCGTGGGAAGGCACACTGTCAAACAGACCAGCATGATTGTCAGAGAACGCGTCATGCCGACCCTCCGAAAAGGCCCGAGTCTGTATGAAATCTAGCAGTCGGAGATTAGGCTCCAAGGCAATGAAAATATGAGTGTTTTAGCTGTGGGAACGGAGGTTTGTGCTTGGTTGTGGCCGGGTAGCGCCGGGCTAGGTTTGAGTGGCGGCCAGTATGGAACGGCAGAGAATGTTAATCATGCGGGTCAGTTGGCGGACGCTGACGGATAAGGGCGGCACCAAGACGATGATGTGGCCGAGTGGCCGAATGAGCAGCCCACGGGTTCTGGCCTCCCGTGCGACTCGATGGCCGATACGCGCTTCCAATGGGTAGGCCTCCCGCGTCTCACGGTTGCGCACGAGTTCGATACCCACCATAAACCCCTGCTGCCGAATGTCTCCTACGGCGGACAGTCGCAGCAGCGGCTTGAGCAATCGCGACAGCAGCGCGATCTTCGGCTGTAGCT